>JAISBG010000691.1 GCA_031266315.1 Planctomycetaceae bacterium
TTGTAATCTGCCCGTTCCTGACCGAATGGACCGGTTATCATTTTGTAACGTTTCCATGATTGGTATTCTCGTGCGGTAATTCGGTCTTTTAGCTCTTCAACAGGAATTCGCAACGCAAGTGATAGGTTGTGCCAAAACTTCCATTGCGAATCCTCTTCTAGTTTTTTAGTAACTCTTCCTCATCTTCTTCGGATAAGTCATTGAGTTTTTTGGCGGCGTTGTAAATTCGCGTCAACGGTCTTGACGATTTTTTGGTCAACCATTGCACGTCTTCCGGTCTGAAAATCGGGTTGCGGTTTTCATCGCAACAGACCAAGACCGCCATTCGAGCGCGGACGTCGTCAAGGTTGACTTTTTGTTTTTGTCCTTTTATCGAAACAAGACCCGCTTCAAAAGCGTCCTTTTCCCGTCCCGATAATTCCCGAACAAAAACACTGGACTTTTTCGGTTTGCCGGTTTCCGTGTCGATTTCACCCCATTCGGTTACATCAACTTCCACCATCTCAAAACGTTCCGATTTGGCAATGATTTCTCTTGAAATAATTGTCATGTTTAATTCCTTTTCTGTTAAAAGTTTTTAGTAAAATAACGAAACAACATAGTAAATAGTAAATAATGAATCATCTGGTGGGCAATCCGCCCGCTGGGCGGTTGCGCCGGTTGAGTCTTCATTGACTCCAAAACGGATGGCAATACAAAAATAGCCGTCGTTAATCTAATTCACAGTCGGCTATCGCCGACGCAACCGTTCAGCGAACGGTTGCCCACCTTTTTCCTTGAATGGTTGCCCACCTTTTTATTTTTATTTTTTCCTTTCGAAATAATTTTTGGGTAAAATAACGAAACATGAAAAATTATAATCGGCTTGAATCCAATCAAGCCAGATTAGTTTTAACGGTGCATGTCGTTCTCCGTGCGAATTGATGAGATTACAATATTCCGTTTCGTCAAAACTAAAATAATCTCGTAATGTAACAACATGAGCGCCGTTTTCTCCGAATTGTGTGGTAATGTATTCACGCCGTCCGGTTTGCCGCATGATTGCCGGTCGCCACTTTGCCGTTGAAACAAATAATACCGGCAAGCCTTTTCGTAAACATAATTGAACGTCGTTAATATTGTTCGGAATGGCAACAGGGTATTTGTCGGTTTTGTTGCGATATTTCGCAAACACTTTCCACCATTCGTCGTCCTCGTCCCAACCTAATTTGTCGGACTGTTTTCCGTACCATTTATTATAGTCGGTTTTGTCCAATTCCGACGCCGGTAAAAATCCGAACTTTTCAATTGCCAACGCCGCATCACTGCCGTACATTCCCACCTCATCGGAATTGTACATTTGGTCAACCCTCCGTCCGCTTGCGTGTGTCCATGCAACAACGTAACGTGTTTCATTTTTTCCCTCGAACTCCGAAATCTTTTCACCGGCTCTCGCAACCGCACACGCAACACATGTTGAATCGTGTTGAATATAAATGTAATCGTGCGTTTCAGGAATGACATCGGAAAGCGGTTTGTCCGGCAACGATTCCAAGTAAGCAGTTGGAAAATCGTTTTGTTCCTGTGCAGTAATTATTGAACAAAATAAAAATATAATTACAAAAAATATTCTCATGCTAGTTAATAGTTAATAGTGGATAGTGAAAGTGAATAGTGAATAGTGAATAGTTGGTGGGCGACCTTTTGCTAAAAGGTCGCGTCGGCGGTAGCCGACAGTGAACCAAATTAATGACGGCAAAATTATGACTCAACCGGCGCAACCGCCCAGCGGGCGGATTGCCCACCTTTTATTGCCCACCTTTTATTCTCTATTTTTTGTTACTCAACCGTGCTGGGCGGTGTAACAGTTTGGTCGGCATTTTCTTGAATTTTGCACGACCACAAATTATTGAACATAATTGGGTCAATTTCCACGTTAATATGTTTCACGCTTCCGTCTCCCATAAGTCCGGGAATTGTTCCGGCGTGATGACTGCCCCAATTGTAACGTCCGTCCCCAAGAGTTGCCGGAACGCGAATACCACCAACACCGGTGAGCATATCTGTTTCATTTGCAATTTCAGGAATGTTCGCGGACTTGGCAATCGGCGTCGGCACGGTACTCGCAACCCATCGGCAGGTACTTGTCAACGCGCCGCTACTATTCAAATGCCAAAACGCAACACGATGTAAACCGCCGTTGTACATGTTGGCAATTGGTGTATCACTTTTCAACGCAAATTGCGGAATGAACTTTTCCGAAACAACAAGTGTCTCACTTGCTCCGCGTTTCCAGTGAACGCTTGAATGAACAACATTTGTCCAACGTCCGTATTTATCCCATTGCGTGAACACCAACGGCGAATACATTTGTTTCGAATTTCCGTCGTCGGTAATACCCTTGCCGTCTTTGTCCTTCGGACCGTCGAAAATATTGTACGTTGGTGTTCCGCGTTGATTTTCGGACATAAATGCCGTCGCGTAATCGCTCACCGCTCCACGCATACAAGATTCCGAATAAATATTCGAGGTAAATTTCAAATCCCCAGTAAGAGAATTTTTGTAAAATTTATCCGCCGTTGCCGTTTTAATCAACGGCTGTGATTGCCGAACCGGATCACGATATTCCGAAACAGTCGCGAGAGCCGCGTGAATTTCGCTCCAGATAATTCCGTCTCCGTCGTTTTGTGTAACAGCGTCCACCGGATTACCCGAAGTATAACACGAAAATCTGTACCACTTTTCTTGCGGTGCGTTAAAAATACTTTTCGTTCCGCCAATTGCCGTTGAAGTGCTTCCCAAGTCATACGGATCAGCCGGAGTCGGCGCGGCGGCGGTTGCATTCGCGTCGGGCATGACCGCCGTATATGGCGCATCAAAAAGGTGATAACCCGCAAGTTTCGCGTACACCGCCGGACGTTCCATGTACGGCAATATCAAGAGATTCCAGCCCGGATGTCCGTGCCATGTTCCCAATGGGGGGAGGTGCATTTTCTCATTTTCGTACGTTTGAATCGCCTTCCCAATCTTGGCAAGATTCGCCTCGCACGTCATTTTACCTGCGGCATCGTCGGCAACCTGAATCGCCTTCACGCCAATCGCCATCATCACGGTCAACACAACCGTTACAACAACCAAATCTACCAATCGAAATCTACTCATAACGAGTCTCCTTTGTGTTAAAGTTTTGAAAAAAAGTTACTAGCGAAATTTATTTTTGAAAACCAATTGATAATTCCGTATCAGTCGGCTCTCGGTCAAATACTTGCCGGAACGCTCCGACATTTAAGTTTCTCCGAACACTGGACATTCCGTTCCAGATTTTTTTGAACGTTTCCGGCTTTGCCGTCGGCAAGTCTTTTTCGTCCAAAATATCAATTTCCGTTTCATGTTTTTGTTTCGGCATTACTGAGTTCCTTTTTGTTAGTGTTTTCTGTTTCAGGATTCAGCGAAACAAATTGTTTCGCCTTTCCGCATTTCGTCCACGATTTACAAGAATCAATAAACAATTTTTCGGCACTCAATTTCTCTTTTGCCGGTTTTTCTTGTTCTTTTGTTTCTTTTTGTTTCGACATAATTGTCTCCCTTTTAGTTGATTGTTACGGTTTATACAGTTCTAATGTAGAAGAGGAAACAGTAGTTGACGCAACCACCGCGCCGCCGATACAATATTCTTTATTGTCTTTGTCGTACCCCAAAAGGTGCCAACCGTCTTCACGTTCTACGGCTTCAACTCTCTCAAGTTTAACGGAAAAGGTCTGCTCACCATTTTCGTACCATGTTGCAAAAACGGTAAAACTGCCGATTCTCTTACGAATCTTTTCGGCGGCATTTTGAAATTTTTCTTTCATAATAATTAGTTTACTTTCTCCGAAATATTTTGAATAATTGGAAACGGGGGTTTTGTAATTCCGTTTTCAGAATATTTTCCGAAAGCGGAGTTAATCCATTTTCGGCACGATAAACATTGATGTCGTCTAATGCCCATTGCGCTTTTTCGTACATTGTCGGTGCAGATTGTGTTCCGTACCATTTCGCCAAGTTTTGATAAGGCTTGTGTTGCCCCTTCATTCCTTGACTGTAACCGGTGTTACAAACAACCAGCAATACGGCAATAAAAATCACACTACGCAATATCTGTTTCATTTTCAAGTTCCTTTTCTTCCGGTTTTTTGTTAACGTTATCATCGTCGGCAAGGTCAAGATTAACACCGGATTTGTCAATCCGAACTTTTAAGCCGTCTTTGGTTTTGAATATCAATAATCCGCAGATTATCGTTATACATATAGCAATTACAATAATTGCCGTTTCGGTTATTTGTATTTCCGGCATGGTTACTTATCCTTCATTTGTAACAACATCATCAATACTCAAGTAAGGCAGTTCGCCGTAGAGTTCCTTGTCAATCAAGCCTACGGCTGTTGCACCGGCTTTAACACTTCCAGTAATTTTAAATTTCAATGAAGAGCCGATGATTTTACCGTAATCGCCCTTAATATCGTTACCGCCTGAATAGTTGACCCCTGCGGCGAAAAAGCCCTGCAGCTTGCCGTCCGTTTCACTTTGTATTGCAAGAATCAGAATAAACTGCGGTGTGATTACCCGCGAATTTCTCACGCCCGAAATTTGCGGTCTGCCTTTTTCGACACTAAAATAAGTATTAAACGTTACATCGCCAGGATCTATCGCACCGCCGATAAACGTCTTGAATTCGCCGCCCATTAATTGGTCTTGAAACTCTTCCGAATCTGCGGAATCACCGCCGCTCGTAATACCGCCAACCGGATAACCATTTAGTACATTATTCGATATGTCGGCTTTGATCCCTTCGCCGTCGTTAATCATCGGAAAGAGCAATGCGTAAATACCCTTCGACACAAGGGCTTCAAACGATTGTTTTTCCAATTGCGTAACAACATCGGGGGCTTCTGCCGCCGTTTGCCCAACAACAAGTTCCTGCTCAGTTTGCGTAACTGTTACCGGTTCGCTTTGCGTAACTGTTGCCGATTTGTTTTTCTTGGATGTTACAGGCGAATTCACGCCGTCAATAACCAAATCTTTTACTGAATTGTCTGTCATCATTTAATCTCCTAAAGGTTGATAGAATTAAGTACATTAAAAGACCGATATGCTTCAAATTCGTCACGGTCTGTAACATTTTTAATTCCGTTCTGAAACTTCGTAATCGCAAGAATACCATATCCTTGTTTTCGTTCTAATTTTTCAATGTGTTGGAAAGCAATTTCCGAAACTTGTTTGCCTGCCATGACCGCCTCTTCGCGGCTATTACTCAACACGGCAATCGTCAACACCGTTGTCTGGGCAATTGCCCCGAATTGCGTTTCCGTGTCAACATCGCCATCGCCTTCCGAAATAAGCACTCGCAACGAACCATTCCAGTCGGAATGAATCACATTATTAATCGCAACGTTTTCTTCCGGAAATAATTCCGATTCAATAATCGCTTCATAGGCTAGTTCGGATATTGTTTTCATAAATCGTTTAAGGCGTTTTCGACCGCCGTTTCAAAAATTGTTTGTATTTGATTTTGTAATGAATCTTGTGAACGTTGCATAAAGTTTACTCCTGTTACGCTTCCACGGTTCGCCCCTTTCTTATTCGTTCTTATTACCGTTCCTTTATCCGCTAAGTGAGCATACCTTACTGGTCTTATCAGTCCTTTTGTTCCTTTTATTGCATTTTTTACTTTTTTGAATATTTTTTTGTTCCTTTTTTTTGTTACGAAGCCGGCAAAATTCTTCTCAGGTCCCACAAAGCCAATCACAACCGTTCCTTTACGGTATGTTCTTACAACCGAAGCAATTGATTTTTGCAACGCACCGCTGTCTTTTGGTGCTTTCTCGCGAACTTTACCAATTACTGGTCATGTGCAAGCATAAATGGCGCGCCGATGTGCAAGTGAAACAGGAGTAGTGTTCCATTTATACTTGCATATATTATTACGATAAATATGATTTTTTATGTTTTTATATTTCCCTAACTATTATTTATACTGCGTGAGTTATAAAATTGGTATTTTTTGACGATTCACTAGATTTTTACTATTACGTAAAAACAATCTAATGGCAACCTCATTTTCAACCTAATTTTTCTTACTAAACAATCTCTGTAGCAAAATGGATTTCTCAAGACCAACCTCATCACCTCATTATTTTACCTCATTGATCATTTTTAATGAGGTAATGAGGTTCGATATTTTTATTATTTTTGCTACTGAGGTTGTTTAGTAAGAAAAATTAGGTTGAAAATGAGGTTGCGAAAATTTAATTTCAATCTTTTGAAAAATACCGAATAAAACCCTAACATAGTATATTTGGTTTGTATTTGATGGCATTTAGAAATGGTTGTTCGTATGGGGCGCGTCGGCGTAATTGGTAGAACTTTATGGTAATCATTTTATTGATTTTTAAGCGGTGGACAGGAAAAGCTGGACAGAAAATTGTCTTGAATAAGGTTGATGATTAAATAACGATAATTTTTTTAACACGGTGTTTTTTGTTTTGTTTTTGTGAAATTTTTTAGTTTGTTGTGTTGGGAGCATGCTCTGTTGTGGAACAACTGGTTTGAATTCACCCCAATCAATGAAACAACACTTTCTCTTAATGGTCTTATTCGGCTGTTGCGGTTTTTTTTCCATAACAAATTTTTATTTTCAACATTATTTTATTGCCCATGCCTAAAAAACCGGATGTC
>JAISBG010000717.1 GCA_031266315.1 Planctomycetaceae bacterium
TTTGCTATTGTTAATCTAATTCACTGTCGGCGAGTACGCCGACGCGACCTTTTAGCAAAAGGTCGCCTACCTATCTTTATGATTACCAATTTGACTATTCCTGTGGAAAACTCCTAATCCGGTAGAATCAGGGATTTTCAACGAAAATTCTACTGAAATATTATTTTTTTTCTTCTGCTGCACTTAATCGGGAATAAATTGGTTGGAGTGACCAATAGTTTTCTGTAACATCTTGACGTGTAATCCGTTCGACGGCGATTTTTCCGGCGGCGGATGCCTTAGGAAACCAAAATGGTTCGTCTGCCAAAAGAACCGTTTTTGGGGCTTTACTGTTCCAACGTTCCAGAGCAGGTCCGGTAAACACAATATTTTCCCAATGTTCCGTTTGTTCCCACCAATCGGTAACACGAATCAATTCCGGTTGACTGACGGCTTTGTAACCGGTTTCCGTTTTTTTGAACAAGGCGACAACAACTTCACCGCGTTGGGCGTCCACTCCGACAGAGAGATAATTGTGGCTAAAATGAGAACAAGTTTCAGCAACCGTGTCGAATGTATCAACACTGACAATTTTCGCTCCAACAGCATAAGCAAATATTTTAGCCGTTGTAATTCCGACCCGCAATCCGGTAAACGAACCAGGGCCAACAACAACCGCAACAACCGTAATATTATTCGGAACAATATCTATTTCTTGAAACAACCTATTTATTGCGGGCGCAAGTGTTCGCGCACTGCGTTTCTCTTGCGGCAGTTGAATTTCCGCGAGAATCTCTTTTCCATTGAGAATCGCAACACTGCCGTATTTTTCTGTTGTTTCCAAAGCAAGCAACGTATTCATTTCGCCCTCATTTTACCGGAAAATGGAAAACAGAAAATGGGGGGGAAACGGAAATATTCCTATCCGCCGGAAGTTTTACTCCAAATTCCGAAATAGTCTAAAATTTTATCCATCTTAACAACCGGCATCTTAGAATGTATTTTGATTATTGTGGATAGCGTTTAATGTATAGATTAGATTCTCAACATAGAAAAAAGCGGCATAGTGCGTTTTATTGTAATCGTAATTCACTATTGCGTTTCGGATTTCCGGTAACGCGGAATCAATCAAATTGTTATCATGAGAAAGCGCAACAAGCCACGCTGCACAAATTGGTTGCATCAGGTATCTTTTTTCGTGCGACCATGCAGGACAGGCACGGCTCCAATTTCCATGTTGTTCCGATGCAAGTTTCCGAGCATCGTTTGTGTTTTTCTGTTCACGGTGCGGCGGCATCATTTTACGCCATTCCGGTGTAAAATTTGCCGAAATTTCAGAGCGATATTCTTTGTACAATTCAATAGATTGTAGTGCCTGACGAGCAGTATTTTCCAACGAATCTTTGAAAAGTTTTTTCAACTCAGGATCGGTTTCGTTCAAATACAGGACATGAAGACCGTATTGGCATGTACTGATAATCCAAACCTGATTCAGTGGACTAACTTGATTACATGCAACAAGATTTTTACGGCGTGCCGCACCGTCAGAGGTTTTGGGATCAAGTAATTTTACAAAGAGATTACGCCAAACCGGATCATGGGTCAGATCATCCATGATCCATAAAACGAACAAAATATGAGCGGCGGAAAGATAAGCGGTATCCATAAGATTACCGTGCATAAATTCTTTCCGTGTTCCGATAATAATCCAATTATTTTTTTGAACTGTTTCGACATGCCGGAATAAACGTTCATAACATTCGGTACGTTCTTTTTCGTTTGGAATATCAGTTTTCAAATATCGCTAAAGACCAATAATAAACGGCATTGTTTGATCGGCACTTGAAGCAGGATAAGTGCTTTTCCCATCGGCAGCGATACCGCGTGCAATAAAGCCCGGAACGTTACCAATATCTTGAAGTTTGTAAAGTCCGTTAACCAACCGTTTCACTTTTTCACGATTTTCCGGTGTTTTTGCTTGTTCGTAACGCATACATTGTGAAATCGAATAGATTCCGCCGAAGTATCCGCCGTTTTCTATCGGTGACCACCACCCCAAAGCGTTTGGAATATTGTTTTGACACTCTTCACCTGTCGGAAGTGAAATTTCACCGTTGAGATCGACAAAATCGTACATCGTGTTGTGCGGACTGATAAACCGTTCCAAAATGTTACGATTAACCTGTTCCGCTTTTTCCTGCAACAAATTTTCGGGCAAATCTGCCGCCAATACGGATATTGAAAATCCGAAAACAAATAAAACATGAAAATATTGTGATAATTTCATGTTATCCTTTCTTGTTATCAAAATAGTGAGTAAAAAAGTTTGGAATTTAATTTTACGGACTGGATGGAAGGAGAACTTTTACCGCTTTGCCGACATCAAACGTTTTGGTATTTTTTCCTTGAACGATTTCGATTTCGAGCGGTGTTTTTACCGGATCGGTGTATTGTTCTTCGATAAGTCTGTACACTTTCGGCGGAAAACTATGATCAGATTCATTTCGATTCAGTATCTTTTCCGTTTCAGTTTTTGAAACACAAATCTTGTATTTACCAACCGGAGCCCCCGAATACTTGCCATGCGTTTGAAGAGGTGCAACACCGGAAGAATCTGTAACACCGCCGGGTGCCCATTTTTCGTTTGACGCATCGGGTATCAAAACAATATCGGTACTGCCAAGCGGCAAACCGTCTTGTGTAATTGTTATTGTAACGGGATACAACGTCGGTAAGTCTGACGGTTTATTCTGTGCATGACAACCGGCACAAAATAACGCAACGATAATAAGTGAATAACTATTTTTCATGTGAAAAAGTAAAATGTAAAAAAGTTAAGAATTACAATTTTTTGGATTCTCCTCCGTCTGGAGTTCCAAGAGCTCCCCAGACACCGAATTGACTTTCGCCGGACAAAACTTGAATTGCCGTACTGAAACCAAAATCAATTGTTTCTGAAATAAAATGAGTGGAACCGTCAAAATAAGCGGTATTGACTCCGCCCGCATGATAAGCACTCGGCGGATAAAGACCGTAACCAGTAAAGCCGCCATCATACCTGGTACAATTAGGTGTATTGGGCGGATGAACTGTATGAAAACCGTTACTGCAAATATAGCCAGCCATCCAAGAAGCACCGCGTTGCAGATAATTCGATGCAATTGTTCCGGTTAACATGGAGCCGTTTCGTCCATTTAAACAAGTAAGACGAGTGGTTGCATTATTATGAAATGCGCTACTGAATACGCGAACCCCGCCAAGTACCGTATCATTTACTTCGCTTTGACTAACCGCGGCTTCACTAACAGCAATAGTGTTACTGGTTCCATCGTTGCAAGCGTTCATCCCTTTCCACAGACGACAATTAAACATTCCTCGTTCACTTACATTATCGTTAGTAGAAGCAGGAATTGTCGGATTGCTACCGTAATCACGTTCCGAATCCCACATTCCGTCACCGTGTGATAAGACAATGTTACATTGAGGAAGCCGTCGCTGTGAATCGGTGTTATGGAAACTATAGTTTTTGGAGTTGCCGTCGGAAGGACATCGTAACGTGTTTGGTGTCAAGAGATAAGATTCTTGTGTTGTGGTGATGATTCGGCACGGATTACTCATAATAGTTGTATCCATTTGCAAAAGAGTTACATAACGAGATGTCTCTTCCATAAAAGGAAGTAACATAAAGTGGCAACTCCAACCAGCATACCAATTATCAGAACTTGCCGGTTCAATTTTCGGATGCTGTGATTTGGCTGCCGGAAATGATTCATTCGTATCATGGTAATTGTGTAACGCAATACCATACTGTTTCATGTTATTGGCACATTACATTCGTCTTGCCGCCTCACGCCCTTCTCGCTTGCCGATAATTTGTTAAGATTCGTGGTGTGAGAAAAATGCTGCTAAGTGAAAACCTTAGTAAATTTATTGAACGATAAATTAAAAAT
>JAISBG010000024.1 GCA_031266315.1 Planctomycetaceae bacterium
GTCATTTTGGAATTTCGGGAATAATCCGTAATACGACGAAAAGAGGTGGGCAATCCGCCCGCTGGGCGGTTGCGCCGGTTGAGTCTTCATTCTGCTGTCGTTACTCTGATTCACAGTCGGCGAAAATGGGTGGGCGATCCGCCCGCTGGGCGGTCGCGCCGGTTGAGTCTTCATTTTGCTGTCGTTACTCTAATTCACAGTCGGCGAGTACGCCGACGCGACCTTTCAGCGAAAGGTCGCCCACCTTAATGATTGCCTTATTATTTGACTATTCCGGTAGGAAACACCTATTCGGTAGAATCAGAAAAAATCATTTTCGGCAACCGCCGGAAGTCTGCGGAAGCCAGAAAATCGTTTTCGGCAACCGCCGAAAGTCTGCGGAAGTCAGAAAATCGTTTCCGGCAACCGCCGGAAGTCTCCGGAAGGAAAAAAATCATTTTCGGCAGTTGCCGGAAGGGTTGCGGAAATACGAAAAAACGTTGTAACCGTTCACGGAAAGTCAAAAATAGGAGTGATAATATTATTCGTTCACGATTCATTCCCAAGTCCGTAGGACTTTAACATGGATAACCCCGTGCAAACGGAGTGCAGCACGGGGTTAGGCAACCACAATATACGGAACTGCGTAGCAGTTCAACCGAAAACATTTGTTTATGTCGAGCGTGTTGAACTACTACGTAGTTCCGATTGGGGGGAAGTGCCTAACCCCGTGCTGCGTTGCACTTGCACGGGGTTATCCATGTTAAAGTCCTACGGACTAAAGAATCATGAGCAATACATTACTTTTACTTTGATTCGCCGTGAACGATTACAAAAATGTATATTGAAGCCGTTTTAAAATTCGAGAAACTGAACACGCAATCGCAACAACATGAAGCGGTTGTTCAAGGACGAAGCCTATCGCCTTAACGGCTACGGTATATCTTCACTCCGATAATACTCTATCTCTTCCCTTGTCGTATGAAGATCAGTTAATTTACTCATCCATAAACTTTCAAATCCTTTCGGAATGATCATCCAAATTTTTGTACGACCATCTTCTAACTTTTCTACTTGGTACCGATCTGTACACTCAATAACCATTGGAATTTGTTCTGTATTCATTTCATATTTAGGTAGCGGTGGACGGCAAAAACTAGACCAAAAATGGTCTTGTATAAGGGGTATTGTTTGAGAGTATCTGATTGATTGACTATTTTCAATCTCCATTGAATTATTATTTGAGTATTTCGATTGCTTTATCGAGTTGCGGGTCGAAATAGGGCGGTTGACCTTGTAAGACGAAAGGTTCTTCTTCTGAAATTGTTTCGTTTGACATTTTCTTTTGAAGGGTTTGAACTTCACGGATTTCATCGGGCAAACGGCGGAGAAAATCTTCAAGAAGATGTTCGTGTTTTTCCGCAATAAAGTTGGAACGCCGTTCCCGAATCTGAAAAGTTGCGTAACGCTGAATATCCGGGATTGGGAGCAACCCTTCCGAATCAGGAGTTACGCCCCACGAATCCGATTCCTGAGCATTTTGATTTCGATGAATATTTCGATTGCTCGGTCTCCAATAACTTGCGTCCGTCAATTGAAGTGTCCCGGAATTGAGCGGTAAATGAACAATTTCTTGAACCGTTCCCTTTCCAAACGACCGAACACCAACAATGGTTGCCCGCCCATAATCCTGAAGTGCCGCCGAAAGAATCTCCGCTGCACTGGCGGATTCGCCGTCAATCAGAGCAACCATCGGAAGAGAACAAATAGGCGTTTGTTGATTGAGCCGATAAACCGTTTTGGTTGTTCCGTCATGAGACTTTGTTGAAACGATCGTATCTTGTTGCGGTGTTGGCTGAAGAAAAAAACCGGCAATCTCAACACAAACAGCAACATATCCGCCGGGGTTGTCCCGTAAATCCAGAATCAAGGATTGGGCGTTCTTTTCCGAAATTTGTTTCAACGCCCTGCGAACTTCTATTGCCGTCCGGTCACTGAAAGAAGTAATACGAAGATACGCGATTTTCGGGTTATCCGCCAAATAAAAAATCCGGTTGCCTTGCGCGTCAATACCGTCGCCTTCAACACTGTCACGGAAAATCGGAGCACGGGATACGGAAAATTCAACCGGTTCTGTTTTATCGTAAGGCAGGATTGCCAGTTCGATTTTTTGCTTCGGATCACTTTTGAAAAGTTCGGAAACTTCGCGAAAGGTTAGTCCTTTGGTTTCTTTTCCGTTGACGCGCAAAAGTTTGTCGCCTGACCGGATTCCCGCCTTGTGAGCCGGAGAGTTGAGAATCGGATAAATGATTTCCGATTCTTTTTGAATTGGGTCTTCGCGGTACACAATTCCAATACCATCGAAACGGTTGTCAAGATTTTCTTCATATTCTTTTTGTTTGGAAAAGGGAATGTATGCCGAAAAAGGATCGTTCAGCGAATGGTTCAATTCCTGAATCATTCCGGTCATTGCCCCTTCAAATAACATTTTATCGGTGGGCTGGACTAAAGCGTTGTTTTCAATTCGGTGCAGCGAATCAATGAGAACCCTGTCCCGCATTGTTATTCCCGAACAAAAAAGATAAAGAACAACCGCAATCAAAAAAACAGAAAAATTCAATCGAGACATGGAATTATAGTGAATAGTGGAGAGTTGATATAATCATCACATTTGAAATTTCGGTTTTTAAGACAGCGTTTATTGTTCATTGTTAGTCATGTCCCTAAAGTCCTTTTTGTCTCTTATGTCCCTTCCCAAAAACGAAAAACTTATTTTTTTATTGCGATCATTTTTTGATAGAATTGTTGGTAATCTGCTTTTTCATTTTGATTGGTAAATCGTACATAATGAAATTTGGGGTATCGATATTTCAGAATATCCATTCCGCGACAAGGATCGGTATCGCAAAGAATAAAAGTTGGTTCTTGAGTGTCGGTTTGTTTCCCCAATTTTGCCAGTTTTTCAATATCATGCCCGTCAATTCGATAGACTCGTGCGCCAAATGATTTGAGTCGTTTGTGAAACGGTTCCAATTTCATAACATTTGACATAATTCCATCGCATTGATAACCGTTGACATCGACATAGATCAACATATTACCGAGCCGGTGAAAACTGGCGGCTTGAACGGCTTCCCAAAATTCGCCGGATTGACATTCGCCGTCGGACATGAACATGACCACGCGTCCCGGTTCGCCGGCAATTTTGCGAGTCCACGCAATCCCGGCGGCTTGACTGATTCCCTGCCCAAGCGAACCAGTTGTTACTTCCATTCCCGGCGAATGTTCCGCGCCAATCATTTCAACAGTTCCACCGTCCCGATCATAATGTTCCATTCCGTTTTCGTCCATTCGTCCCGCTTCAATCAACGCCGCATAGAGTACCAATGCGTATTGTGCGGGTGAAAGAATGAAATTATCGCAATCCCAACGACCATTGCCGTTATAATTGGAACCGGTTACGGCGGGCAACCCTGATTTGGGAGTTCCCTGAAATTGTCCGGGAACAATTGGTTTTTCCAACGGAGCCAATTTCAAAATCTTGCCGTACAATGTTGCGAAAATTTCCGCAGAAGAACACGCCTGACTAAGATAACCTCCGTTTCGGGCAATAGTATGAGCCAACACGCGCCGACGAATACCGTTTGCCATTTTTTTTATCCGATTTTCCCAGTTGCGGCTCATAATCAATTAAGTCCTTATTTTACTGAGGTTCAAAATTTTTACTGAAGTCCAAACGATAATTATTCTCAATTGTCCAAATAACCTTACTTGACAACCTTAATTCGCTATTTTATCCAAAGTGTCATTGCTGTCAATCGCTACGTTCGTTAATTCTGTGAAGCCAATTGATTATTGTTTGAACGATAACTTGAAACCGTTTTTCTGTTTGCTCGTTGGTCAAACCGCGCATAACACGAATTGCGAGAATTGCCAACCGTTCAGAGAGCAGATAATGAGACCGTTTTTTCTGACCAATCCGTTTGAACTGGGCGTCTTTAATTTCAATTTTGCGTCGAAATATTTCATAACTTGTTTATAATCAAAACTTTAACATCAATTCCCTTACCCGGTGAACACCAACGTTTTGAGGAGTGAACCCGGCAGTAAACAACTACTTATATGTTTCCATAAGTCTCTTACAGTAAAGGTTTATGTCGATACTGAAAGAGGTGGGCGACCTTTCGCTGAAAGGTTGCGTCGGCGTTAGCCGACTGTGAATCAAATTAACTACGGCAAAATGATGACTCAACCGGCGCGACCCTTCAGCGAAGGGATCGCCCACCCATTTTCACCGACAGTGAATCGGATTAACAACGGTAAATGGTGTTGCTTTCCGTTTTGAAATCAATGCAGACTCAACCGGCGCGACCGCTCAGCAAGCTTTTTTGATAAATAGCCCGCCTATTGGGACGTTAAAATATGAAAATTCCTCTGAATCACTGAGAACAAGAGTCGTTATTACCTTTGGGCAACTTCTAAAAACCACCGACGAAAACAATTTTTTTTTTTTCGACAAGAT
>JAISBG010000069.1 GCA_031266315.1 Planctomycetaceae bacterium
AAATCGTACCGAAACGCAAACGCCAACCAATACGACAATGCAAATAATCCCAAGTAAACCGTTACAGTAACAAACCGTCCGGTCAACCAGCGCATCGTATTCCAAAATTTGTGTTTCGACTCCATTCGATTTTCAAATCCTTTAATTTGGGGGACTTAGGAAACAAGAGAATTAAATTAAAAATGTTTCGGGAAATTTCCTATTTTTTGAGTTGGCGTCTTTTTCGTTTTCTTCGCGTAGTTCGTATTTTTCTCGAACCGGCAAACAATTTGTGATTGACCGCCGCTTCAATTCCTTCATTTCGGTAACGTCGGCAAACGTTGTAAATTGTTGTGTCGCGAACACCAACATTCGACGCAATCTCTAAACTCTTCGCCGAATCACGTAATTGATCAACTTGTAACAGTATTATCGCACGGTTAATCCGGCTTGGCGTTCCGTCTTGGGAATTGATAATCTGTTGCAGGAATTGCCGCTCCCCCGGTTTCAGACAGAGGTCATAAAATTTCGGTTTTTGTGTTCGAGTTCTTTTTTGTGCAGGTTTGGAAATATCACCGCAACCGCTTAAAATCGTGTTTTTGACTCCGCGTTCAGCGTAACGTTTACAAATCAACCGTACCGTTTCATGAGTTGTTCCAACCAATTTGACAATATCGGTGTTATGTAAATTCCGACCGTTTTCATCGGCATTCAGTAAAATCAAAGCACGGCGGCGGATATCGTCACGGCAAGTTGTTTCGATAACATTTTTGAGCCAAGATTGTTCATCGGTATTCAGTCTGATCGGACAATTTCGGAACGGAATCAAACTTCGATGGGTCGTTAAATTCAAAACCGAGCCCAAACCTTCCGACATATATTTTTTACAAACTTTCCGAACCGTTTGGTAACTTGCTCCTGTTTGTTCGGCAATCTCCTCCCAAATAATTTCCGTACCGGTATTATCCGCCGCTAAAAGAATTTCAGCATGGGTGTGATTCCACGAATAAGTTACTTCCTGCTTCAACAAATCGCGCAAACGGTTACGGTCTTTTCTTTGTAGTTTGAAACCGAATATTTGTCGTTGTTTTAATATTCCGTTTAATCCCTTTTCAAGATAAGACCGAATTATTTTCGTAACTATCGTCTTCGTACAGTCGGCTTCATTCGCAATTTCGGAAACATCGGCGTTGTTTCCGTCGTGATCGGCTTTAAGAAGGATTTGAGCAATTTTTTGATTCAGTTTGTAACGGCTCAGTTTGTCTTGAGAACCGCTATGAATTTGTTGCAATAGAGACCGTTCCTTGTCCTTCAAACGCACAATTTTCGTGAAATGACTTCCGTAAAGCGACGTCCGCAAACCTTCACGCATGTAACACATACCTATCCGGCGAACAGTACAAACGGTAACATTAAACATCTCCGCAATTTCACGAGCTTTAATTGGAAGATTTTTCGTGCGTAAAGAATCAATATGCAACAAAATTCGTGCGCGCAAAATCCGGCTTGGGGAACCGCATTGCTGTTGCACAATATCCTGCATCTTGGCACGATCAATCTCTGTGAGATGAACGCAAAATTTTTGTTCCGTCAACATAACCAATTCCTAGCCAATTCCGTAAAAAAATAGGGAACTTAACCGAAAATTCGCCTGTCCACTAGAACACTCTAGTGTGCCGAAACTTACAAAGCGGTACAGTCGCCAAAAATCTGCTGGAACAAAAACGGCAATCTGAGAAAAAAATAAAATTTTTTCACACCGAACAGAAAAAATACGGTGGAAATAGTTTGTAAGTCTTTATGTTTCAAAGAGTTTCGTCTTTTTTTCAAAAAAATAAAAAGTCCTCTGAAAATAACGATTTTAGTCTTGTGGAATTTTAGGAAAAACATTATCATTATGACCGTTGTTCGGACGATAACGATAATGCGTTTTATTCATCGCCGAAGTGAACTGAAAATTACTTGTACACTAGAGTGCTCTAGTGTACAGCGTTTGGGTTACATTTCAGTCCTGTTTCGTTTGTAAAGAATGTTCTGATTTTTGCACAGAAATAGAACGGTTTGAAGCACGAAAATCAGGGATTTTTTCACCTCTGGACAGGTAATTTTCTTTGAGCAATTCAGATGCGAATTTTGTCAAAATTTTGACTTTTTCGCTCATCTTTATCTTCTTTGTTCGTAACTATTCAGTAAGGTCATGATTTTGGGTTGAATCAAGCGAAATTTTAGTAAATTTCAATTTTTAGTGGTAATTTGAAAAGTATACGCAAAATAAGCAAGAATTTTTTCAGACAAAATCGCATAAATTATGATCCAAAACAGTAATTCGGAGGCGACTGAATCGTTACCTTTACTCTTTATTATCTACAGATATTCGTAGATTTTTGGGAGGATTTTTCCTGATTATTTCGGATAGGTGACAATCAAGAGATTGGCAACCTTAAATTCAGAAATAATCAGAAGAGACCTTCTAAAAACCCCGCTAGATAGACCAAAATGTGGAACTTGTAACCACAAAGGCGACGAAGGCACACAAAGGTTGTTTATTGTGTCCTTTGTGCGACTTCTTCGCCTTTGTGATAAAAAAATTATTGGGTTCGAAATGTGGTTTTTAGAACATGCCAGAAGATATTCAGGCTAGTGTATATCGGAAAATAATTTTAGCAACAGATAATAATCAACCCCGCGTTGGGTGAGTTCTTGCATCAGTTCGTCAAGCGATTTGTTTTTCCAGGTAACCAG
>JAISBG010000138.1 GCA_031266315.1 Planctomycetaceae bacterium
TAATGTATTGACAGATTTGAAAATTGCCGATATAATATATATAACAATTGAGGAAAATGATTGCTTTTGAAAAAGGATTAAAATGAAAATTTATCTTGATACTTCGGTTATTTCGATGCTTGACGATTCCTTTACGGGGGATGGTCACCCGGGAATTTTTCAATTTTGCGAAACAGTAAAAATGTGAATTTGTTATTTCCGAGGTTGTCGATACAGAACTTCGTGACGTATCGGAAAAAATAAAAAGAGAAACAATTTCGCAATTTCTTGAAACGTTAAATTGTATTTCTCTTTCTTATAGTGAAGAATCACATCGTCTTGCAGAAAATTATATTAGGGAGGGAGTTTTAACTTATAATCATATTGATGATTTAACTCATGTTGCTTACGCAACTGTTCACAATTGTGATGTGATTATTAGTTGGAACAGAAAACATATCGCAAGATTGTCAAAGATAAAGAAAACAAATTTCTGTAATATTAAATGTAACTATCATCCTATTGCGATTTATACACCGCAAGAATTTTTAACTTTCTACAAATAAGGAGATTAATAATGAAAATAAAGAAAGGTTACGATGTTTTGAAAGAAATTCGTAGAAGTCGGAAGCTCTTCGAGAGGAGATGGCTAAAATGAATTATAAGAACGGAAAAACCGATTTTCCGTTTCTTTTTCCTGAATGATGATGAGAGTCATCAAAACAACAGCAACAGTTTTCCTTTACGGGAGAAAGGAGAAAAGTCGCTAAACTTCACTGAGTTTGGCGGCTTTTTTGTCTGAAAACCACACTCTCATTCGAAGTAAATATTGTGTAACAATTTGTCAGTAGAGTTAGAACGGCAAACGAGTTGTAATGCGGACACTTGTGTTGAAAGAAACATTGTGTTCGAGATGATGGCAAAATTTGAGAGAAAACGCAAAATTTGGAACTTGAAAAAAAGACGAAAACAACCTCTGTAGCAAAAAAGGCAAAAATATACCAACCTTATTACCTCATTAAAAATGATCAATGAGGTAATGAGGTTGGTTTGAGTGGAAATCAATAGGCTACTGAGGTTGTTTAGTTAGAGAAATTAGGTTACTGTTAGTCCGTTTTACGCAACAACAATGATCCGTTAAAAAAATACCTATTTTATGACTCACGCAGTATATCTCCTTATTTTTCCAATTTAAAATCAAATACTGTTGTGGTCGGACTGACTTCTACAGTTAATGTTGATTCTGTATTATACTGCTTTGGAATATACATTACCGACATCATTCCGGCAGACGGATTAAGTTTTAATTCTTCTTCAGATACTGAGTAATTTTTCGATTTTTCCTGACGCAGTGCATAAATACAGACGAGCATTTTTCCTGTTATTGTCGTTGGAATTGAAATGGAGTATTTGCCGTTAAAGTTTTTTTCCTTGTACTCTGTTTGAAGATTGTCTGTTGGGACAAACACAATTCCACCGTCGTTTAACGGGTTGCCGTCAAACGAAACATTGCCCGATAGAGTCAACGTCTTCTGTTCACAACCGGAAAAAGTAAGAAACAGTAACAGCAAGATAATAGATAAAAATTTGTACATAATTAAAAAGTTAGTAAATTATTAATTGAACAGCCGTGTTAGCTAGATCTAACACACCTTATTTTTGTAACTTTCTACAGTTTTGGCGTCTTTATATTTTAACCGCAAAGAGCGCAAGGAATATTTTATGAACTAAAAAATTAAAATCCTTGCGTTCTTTCTGATCTTTGCGGTTAAAATAAAAAACCGTTGAAGTATTACGGATATTCTTTTACGGCAGTGTTACAGTTTGCCCGTCATACGCAGCCGAAGCAGCAAGCCAAGCGGTTCGTTGAATTGTATCACTAACAAACCGCACGGAACCGTCGCCGAGTCCGACATTGACACCGCCGCTATGAAAACTCCGTGCTGTTATTGCATGTTCATAATGGTAAGTTACGAGAACGGGATCATCGGCTTTTCCGCCGCGACCAACTTTTCCTGTCCAACCGGTGCCCGCAACACGTACATGGTCATAGACACCGTCACTTACATTTTTATCAGTATTGGGAGTTGCCAAACCGGTAAAACCGAAACAGTTATTATTGCCGCCGTCTGCGTATGATGTTTCAGTACCTTTCGATGTAAGCGGCGGTGTTACTTCGGCAAAGAAAAGCGTATTGCTCAATCCGTCCGTAATTTTTCCGAATTGAACGCCCGGCTCGTTCCATGTGAACGGCGCACCTGCATAAGTAACACTATCGACAGTGATAGATGTGTTATTGTAGCGATTTGGTCCTGCATTTACCAAATAACAGATATACCAACGGCTGTATGATGCCCCATTGTCATCAAATGTTCCGCCGTGTGTTGGACATTGAAATGCGTTGATTTTTGTGTTGTAAAGAGCGGTACAGTCTGCGTTTGCCGCTCGAATTTGGCTCAACTGTTTTGACCAAACTGTACCGGACGGATTAAATGCCGATAACAGCACTTCGTATTGTGGTTGCAATTCCATAAAAGGGAAAAGCCGTTGCAACCACGACGGTGTATCTCGGTAAGTGCTGTGGTTACTCGCGGTAATCGTTACCGGCGGACCAACTGGCGACAGTGATGCGTTTGTGTCGTGGTAATTGTGTACCGCGATACCAAGTTGTTTCAGGTTATTGGTACAGGTCATTCTCCGTGCCGCTTCTCGCGCCGCCTGAACCGCAGGCAACAAAAGAGCGATTAACACGCCGATAATCGCAATGACCACCAGAAGTTCGACCAATGTAAAGCCGAACGGTGAAGAACGAACGAGTTGTAAGAATTTTGCGGAAAAGTATTGGGAAAGCAGAGATTTTTCCCTATCATTTCTTAACTCTTCCCTACATACTGTCCCCCCCCCCTCGCTTGCCCATTTTAACATTTGACTTT
>JAISBG010000189.1 GCA_031266315.1 Planctomycetaceae bacterium
ATTCGGAATGACGAAACGGCTAAAACAGAAACAAATTAACTCGCGCACGTTAAAAGTATATACAAATTAACCCAAAAACGCAAGCCAAAATATTTTATTTTACGATTATGAAGATTGAATGTGGACGACCACAAGGTGGGCGACCACAGGGTAGGCAACCTTTCGCTGAAAGGTTGCGTCGGCGTTAGCCGACTGTGAATCAGATTAACAGCGGCAATTTGTATTGCCTTCCGTTTTGGAATCAATTATGACTCAACCGGCGCAACCGCCCAGCGGGCGGATTGCCCACCTCTTTTCGCGTGTTTCGTGTTTAAAACGAACTTGTCAAGGCTTGGACACCTAATACGGTAGAATCAGTGCATTTTAAAATAATATCAATAAATTAATGAGGTTTTTAGAACATGCCTGTAATTCTACTGCTTGAATACCGACTATTCTTTTTTATAATGATAGCAAAATTTACCATGATTGATTTTCAAGATTGATAAATCATCGTAAATTTAATGTTGAAATTTTTTGATGTTTGAATTTTGAGAAAATAATTTTTTAACTAATCCTTTAACCAATTTTAAGGAATTTTATGATGCTGTATCAATTAGTTCGATTGTTTTTGTCTGTTTTTGTTTTATGTTATGCAATCGCCGTATCTTCCGTTTCGTTTGCCTACACAACATATCAGACGACAGAAGGTCATCTGAAATTGTATTTCGGCGAACCGGAGAAAGTAGTGAAGAGCGAATTAATTACGGAAATTGACAAACCGTTGGCGATTAAGGTAACGTTTGAAAATTCGTCGGATTTGCCGGTTTCGATTAAGTTGCATTTCCGAACCATTGAAACGATTGAATTTTCCGGCACGGAACCAACCGAACCGGATTCTGTTTCACAGTCGTTGGAAGTTCCCGCTAAAGGCACGAAAACCACCGAAGTGAAAATCGTTGCCCGACCGGGAACCTACACCGCACATTATCCTGTTCACCTCGACGCGGAATTTACGGTGAATGGTGAAACGAAAAAAGCGAATATCGTTCTTGTTGTTGAAACAAAGATTTCCGCCGCCGGAACACCGAAAAATCCGTTGCTCGGTCAAATAATTACCGACGCTCAAAAATTGCCGCTCAACATGTTGCCGGAACGCGGCGGTTTGTTCCTGCCGAAGTTGGACACTTATCGAGTTGTTTGGAATTACGATAATAAGCCGTTACAAAACTTGCCGGTCGGATTCAGCGGCAGCAGTCAGGAAACCGGCGTCAACATTAACCGTAACAGTGTTAAATCGCGGCAATGTATCAACATGCACCCGCCCTATCGCGGCGGTATCGGTAACACCGGCACGGAATATCGAATTTCGCTTCCTGAAACAAAACCGATAACGTTATCTTTTTTCAGTGCAGTCCGTGATGTTACGCCGCCGGAAACTCCCAGCGACGGCGTAACGTTCCGCGTTTTGGTCAACAACGAAAAGGTGTACGAAAAACACAATGCCGCAACCGATTGGGTTGAAAACGAAGTTGATCTGACTCAATTTGCCGGAAAAGAAATCTTGTTGCGTCTCGAAAGCGACCCGGGTCCGAAACGTAACACCAATTGCGATTCCTGTTTTTGGGGCGACGTATTGCTTTTTGCCGGAAAAAAATTGGTTGTTCTGACGCCGGAGGAAAAACAAAAATTGTTTGCGGAAAATCTTGCCGCGATTAAATCCGGTAAATCTGAAACAGATAAAACATTTATTTTCAAACTTACCGAAAAACTGACCGGAGCCGTAACTTTCGGTTACAACGGTTTCGCGGACGGTGTTATCGGAGTTGGAAACGCGGAAAAACAAGTTCAGTTCGATGGTTTGCGGATTACGTGTAAAGGTCAACCGTTAGGTTTTAATCCCGCTTCCATGAACGCCGGTTCATGGATTTCTAAAAACGTACAAAATCCCGACAACCCGCCGAAACCGCAAACGAAAAACGCACAAAAAACGCAAAGTGTGTTTCGAGAAAATCAATGGGCGCAAGACATCGAAATTAACGGTCAACGTGAAACGTTATTTTTCACACTGACGCAGAATGATGTTGCGTTACAATTTTCGGTTGATTCTTCGTCGGCAGATATGATTGACCGGATTGAATTTGGTACGGCAACTCAACACGCAAACCGTGTTTATTATGGTCACGGTTATTGTATTGAAGAACCGAAAGCGTTTGTCGCGAATGCCGGAGGACATAATTTGTCCACATCGCATGTCGGTATGGATTTTGAAAACGGTATTTCTGTTTTGCAAGCGAGTAGTTTTCCGCCGGATTCGTTTGTGGTTAATCCTGATACGAAAAAATATACCTTGAGCGTTCATCCGGCAACCACAATGACATTGCTGCCCGGTTTGGACGGAGCGTTGGATTGTGCCGTCCGGTATCGTCCGATTTGCGGGAAAACAGCCGCGTCCGGTTTCAAAACAAAGGCGGGACGATTTGTGTTCGATATTTGGGGCGGACGGTACAAAGAACATACCGAAACAATTAAAAATGCTGTTCGGTATGGTTTGACCGATTCGTTGTTTATCGTACACAATTGGCAGCGCTGGGGTTACGATAACCGGTTGCCGGATATTTTTCCGCCGAATCCGCGATTGGGAACACTGGAAGATATGCAGGAAACATTGAAACTGTGCAATGAAAATGGAATTCAGTACGGTATTCACGATAATTATATTGATTTTTATCCTGACGCCGAAGATTACAATTTCGACGTAACAACATTTTATGAAAACGGTCAACCCCGAAAAGCGTGGAACAATTACGGAATCGAAGCGCAGAGTTATCAATTCCGTCCCGATAAAGTCCAGAAATTTCTGGAACGGAATCTCAATTTGTTGACTGCCCAACTTCCGATGTCAACGTATTTTGTTGATGTGTTTACGTCCATTCCTCCGGTTGATTTTTATGACCGGGACGGCAATTTCCACAGCCGGACAGAATCTCAAGCCGCATGGAATAAAGCGTTTGATACAATTCGCGACCGGTTTTCAAAAGTGAACAAAAATTTTCCAAGCGCAACAACATCAAGCGAAGCCGGAATGGATTCGTTAATCGGACATCTTGACGGAGCGGATTGTCAATTTATGTTCCTTTCACCGGAAAGCGGAGAATTTCGTATTCCGGTGAAATGTAAACAATGGTCGCGTGTTCCTTGGTTCGATGCGGTTCATCACAACACGTTTTCGTTACACGGAGTTGGTTACAGTAACCGCTACGAAGCCCAACGCGGCAGAAGTCTGCACGGAATTGACAGCGACGACTATATTTCGTCCGAAATTTTAACCGGTCACGCATTGATGACCGACTGGAGCAGTGCGAAACGCAATGCCGTACGAAAATACTGGTTCGCTCAGGATTTGATCCGGCATCTCGCTGATAAACATATTATCAAAGTGAAATTTTCAGATAATAATATCCATCGTCAAATTATTACATGGAACGATGGAACAACTATTTGCGTTAATCTTGGTAACGACGATTGGTTGCTTGGTTCAATTTCTGAGGCAGACAATCCTAATGAAATATATATTCCTCAACTTCCTCAATTTGGTTTTTTTACGTGGCATCTTAATTTCAATAAACCGGATTCCAAGAAATCGGTTATAATGGCATGTATGACAATTAAAAAAGATGGGCAGATTATCGAAATGTCCCAAAAATCAACTACCAGCAAAAGCATATTTTACGTCAACGCCCGACAAAAAAACGCAACAAATATTTTGCCGGTTACACCAACATTAAATTCGTTCCAATATCTTGGCGGGAATAAATTTTCCGCTGATTTTGCATGGAATACCAAAGGAAAAATTGATATTGATACTAATATTGATAAAAACCTTTGTATTTTTGTTCATTGTACGGAAAAGCGGATGAATTGGCATCAGAAGTTGAAGGAAGGAGTTTTAGGCGGCGGTTTTCCAAAAATACCGACTTCGGAATGGAAAGATAAAATTGTTTCAGATACTTTGACAATGAATATTCCCGATGATCTTCCGGCGGGACGATATTATCTTGTTGTTGGTTTGTACGATTCAAAAGGCGACGGCAAGCGTTCCAAATTGATCGGCTTCGATACCGGCGGCGACCGTTACGCGGTCGGTTGGCTGAAAATCGAACGGAAAAATTCAGATAATAGCGTTTCAAATATTTCGTTGGAACCGTTTGAATGGGAAGACGAAAAATTATTTGAACGTTTATTACCGGCAACAGAACCGATTGATTTCGGAATTGCCAAAACGAAAGGAGCATTTCGTATTGAATCTGATCCCGAGAAAAAAACCGTAACCGTAACACCGCTTCCCGACGAACCGGCAACAAAATTGTCACTGAAATTTTCTGAATTGACGGCAACTCTTCAAAGTGCCAAAGTATTAAGCGTTAAAGCATTCGATGCCGACGGCAAAGAATTACGCAACGTTTCATTCCAAAACGAAGACGGAGCGGTTGAATTCACAACACAAGAAAAGGAATTTTCTTATCAAATTACGTGGTAACAGTTTAATGTTGCAACAAATTATTTTGCAATATTTCAGTAGAATTTTTATTAAAAATTTATAAAAGCAAGCAACTATAAGGTGGGTGATCATCAGGTAGGCGACCTTTTGCTAAAAGGTCGTATCGGCGTTAGCCGATTGTGAATCAGATTAACGTTAGCAAACGATGTTGCCTTCCGTTTGGGATTCAATAAAGACTCAACCGGTGCGACCTTTCAGCGAAAGGATCGCCCACCTCAAAAATGTCAAGAGTGGTGGGCAATCCCTTCGCTGAAGGGTTGCGCCGGTTGAGTCTTACTCAACTCCAGAAAGGTTTGTCTGTTTAAACGGGAATACCATTATATTTTTTTATATTTTCCGCGTCGATGTTCTAATCGGTTTGGGTCTTTGATTTTGAGCATTTCTTCGTAGGCGGTGAAGTTGCCGTTGAACCACGCGACTTTACCGTTACCTTCAAAAATGAGAAGATGTGTACAAATCCGGTCAAGGAAAAAACGGTCATGCGAAATCACCATCGCACAACCCGCAAAGTCAATCAATGCCTGTTCAAGTACCCGCATCGTGTTGACGTCCAGATCGTTCGTCGGTTCGTCAAGCAACAATAAATTGCCGCCGCGTTTCAATAATTTTGCCAGATGAACCCTGTTTCGTTCACCGCCGCTACATTGTCTCAACAACTTTTGCTGTTGCGTACCACGAAAATTGAAACGCGAAACATAAGCCCGACTGTTCATCTTGACCGTTCCAAGTTCAATCATATCCTTGCCGTCGGTAATTTCCTGAAACACCGTGTTTTCGTCATTCAACGCATCACGGTGTTGATCAACGTAAGCCAGTTGAACCGTCGAACCAAGTTCCAACATACCATGATCCGGTTGTTCCTCGCCGACAATCATTCGGAACATTGTTGTCTTACCGGTTCCGTTCGGACCAATCACACCAACAATCCCGCCGCGCGGAAGATCAAACGAGCAATCCTCAATCAACATCGTTTGTTTACCGGCAATTTCATAACCTTTTGATATATTTTTGAACGATAACACCTTATCGCCAAGCCGAGGTCCCGGCGCAATCTGAATAATCGTATCACTTTTGTCGTCCAATATTTGTTGCGAAGCGAGTTCTTCGTAAGCGTCAATACGGGCTTGGTTCTTTTGAAGACGTCCTTTGTGTGCGGTTTGAATCCATTCGAGTTCGCGTTGTAACGTTTTTTGACGCTGCGATTCCTTTTTCTCCGTAACACGGAGCCATTCCGCCTTTTGTGAAAGCCAAGAGGAATAATTTCCTTCAAACGGAATTCCGCGTGTATTTTCCAGTTCAAGAATCCATTTTGTAATATTGTCCAGAAAATACCGGTCATGCGTAACAATTAACACCGTCCCTTGATAATCGCGGAGTATTCCTTCGAGCCAGTGAATTGTTTCGGCGTCAAGGTGGTTTGTCGGTTCGTCAAGCAATAAAAGGTCAGGCTTTTCAAGTAACGCCATACAAAGAGCAACACGCCGGCGTTCTCCGCCGGACAATTTTCGTACAACCGCATCGTCCGGCGGCAACACCAACGCATCAGCAGCAATATCAATAATTCGGTCAAGTTCCCAACCATTCACCGCATCAATTTCCTCCTGAAGTTTCCCCATCTCTTCCATAAGCGCATCAAAATTATCGGCTTGATTCGGGTCTGCCATTGCGGCAGAAACTTCATTGAAGGCATCAACCTTCTCCTGAATTGGTGCCACCGCCGTAAGCAAATTTTCACGAACTGTTGCATCAAGTAATAATTCAGGTTCCTGCGCAACATATTTGACCCTCATTCCTTTGACCAGTGTTGTTTTACCGTCAAAATTGGTATCGAGTCCAGCCATAATTTTGAGCAATGTCGATTTACCGGAACCGTTTTCGCCAACAATACCAATTTTCGCACCATAATAGAACATCAAATTGATATTCGATAAAACCGCTTTTTCTCCAAACCGCTTGGAGACATTGTGCATTTCAAATATAAAATGTGGAGCCATCGTAATAAATATCGTAATAAATTGGAAATAATAAATAGGAAGTTGTAACAGAGGTGGGCAACCGTTCGCTGAACGGTTGCGTCGGCGATAGCCGACTTGTACCCTGTTTCCGGTTGGCAATTTGACTCCAAAACGGAAAGTAACACAATTTGCCATCGTTCATCTGATTCACGTCAGCAAAAGTGGTGGGTGATCCCTTCGCTGAAGGGTCGCGCCAATTGAGTCTTTATTGAATCCCAAACGGAAGGCAACACAATTTGCCGTTGTTAATTTGGTTCACTGTCGGCAAGAGTGGTGGGCGATCCCTTCGCTGAAGGGTCGCGCCGGTTGAGTCTTTATTGAATCTCAAACGGAAGGCAACACAATTTGCCGTTGTTAATCTGATTCACTGTCGGCGAGTACGCCGACGCGACCTTTCAGCGAAAGGTCGCCTACCTTGTGGTCGCTTACCTAATGTTTACTTACTTTTAACAAAAATTCTACTGAATAATTACATATTTTTTAGTTATATTAATTTATGTATTTTTTTCTTGGACATTCTTTTCAGACCCCAAAATTTCAAAACAATCAGCAAAATTGTATAACAAAATTATAATTCCGCTGAGTTTGATACGGCTGTCTGATAATCAGTCATCCATTTTTTGAGAGCAACGGTTGCCGCATCGCGGATAATCATTGATTTATTGTCCACCAGATGTTTGATTGTTTCGACGGCTTCCTTCGTTAAAATTGTTGACAACGCCGAAAGAGCCGCACAACGAACATTGACATCATCATCCGTTTCCGCCAGTTCAATTAACCGTTTCATAAATTGAGAACACAAACCGGTTGCCAAAACAGCAAGACATGCCGAAAGACGACGAACCGGAATCGGTGAAAAAAGATCATCACGAAGAACCGTCAATGTATTCGGATCAATACAATAAACATAACGTCCCATCGTTTTAGCCGACTCGGCGGTCATTTGGTTGATCCGTGATGTAAATGTTTCAATATGAAGTTCCGGTGTTGTTTCATAAATCGCTTTCCTGATTTCCAATTCGCGACGGTTAATCAGTTGTTCAAATTGAGCACTCAATTCTTTCACTTCACGCGATTTAAGAATACGGAATATCATTGCCGCCGTTTCCGCGTCGGAATCGTTGACAAAATGAAGCAACATCGCGTTGACATCATCTCCCACCAAACGCCGCACCGCCACTGCCGCTGCACGACGCGATTCAACCGAATGTCGTTCAAAAAAGAAACGATAAAGAGCAACCATCTGATATTTGGGAAAACTGCTTGCCTGTAACAGTTGAACCGCACACGGTTCTAAGCCCTGAACCAATTCCGGCAAATCGGGATTTTTCGGAACCAACCACGCAAAAGACCGAAACCGTTTCAGCGCATCCTGAAATTCCTCAGCCGGATTGACTCCGACAAATTCCAACATTTGACGCACAAAAAAGGAATCAGACCGTGTTGCTAAAATCTCATCAATCACAGCAGGACTGTCAGGATCACTCAGATAACTGAGTAACAGTCTGATATAACTTCCGTGTTGACCATGCAGAAGAAGTTCCGATACTCGCTTTCCCGCCACTGAACGATGATCGTTTGCAAGAGTCGCCATCGTTGCAAAATCTTTTTTCGTAACAATCAAAAGGCTTTGTAGTATTTCGTCAATCCCATGAACCGCGTAACGTTTAACCGGAGCATCCAACTGCTCAATAAACCATTCGCGGCGTTTATCGAAGTTTCGGCGTTCCAGTTCTGAAGCATTGAGCAAATCCGCATAAAATAATTCCGCCAATTGAAGAACCATCGCTCGCGATTCTTGCGCACGTTTTTCATTGGTTCCTTCCAGATTGGCAAGAATCGCCGGAAGTGTTTCAAAAAGTTTTTGTTCCAGAATAATAGCCGCCGCCGCTTCATGGAGTGCGTCTTTCCCATTCCGAAACGCCGTATCGGTCAGACGGAAAAGACGATCCCGCTGCAATGATTTCGTCTGTAACCAATAGTCTTTGTCCTGAATAAAACACTTAAATAGAAGCAAGTACAACTCAGCATCTTTTTTAAGATAAAGACAATCAAATGCAAGTGTACGAATACGATCAACCGGATGACCAAGCAACTTGAGAAGAATTTCATTGGACGCCGGATTAGATGATTTACCAAGAAATTTAATCGTTTTTTCCTGAAATAACGTCGTCATGGAAATACATTATTAAATAATAGAACTAAAATAGTAACCGTCTATTTAACTCCTGTTACGCACCGAAGTTAAAAAGTCGGTCAAAGATACATCAACTTGGTAGGATTGCGTGTTTTCTTCCACCCTGCAAGGGCAACACAAGCCAGCCCGCCGCAACGCGGCGGGTAAGTTCCCGTCCAAACAATCGCCCTGTAAGGGCAACATATAGAAGTGAATAATTGATAGTTTGCAAGTATGCTATTTACCGCAACATATTGAATCCGCTTGCGTCTCCAACTATTCACTAATCCACTGCCCTTTCAGGGCGAGGTGTTTTACGGTTTTACCCGCCGCGTTGCGGCGGGTTGTTATGCAATGTCCCTTCAGGACGAAATACTCTATGTCTATCTTACACACAATCTGCGAAGTAATAGAACCGGTTTGTTCACGCTCAATTTCAACGTCCGCAACAGCAACAACCTCCGGATTTTCCGCCTTTTTTCAACATTTCGCGGACTCCATCGAGTTGTCCGGTGCTGCCGAGTACAGAATTTTTGTGAATAATGTATTCGGCGTAGGCTTGCATGAAAATTTTTCCCGGCGGGCGAAGATCGAAATTACCCGGATCATCACGGAATTGTTCACGGTGAATCGCACACCACACCAAACGTCCGTCCGTGTCAATATTAATCTTTGTCACACCAAGTTTGGCAGCGGGAAGATATTGTTTTTCATCGACACCGCTTGCGTCTTTGAGTTTTCCGCCGGCATTGTTGATCCGTTCAACCCATTCATGGGGAACACTACTGCTGCCGTGCATGACCAACGGGAAATTATACGGAATTGCTTTTTGAATTTTTTCCAGAACATCAAAATGCAAACCTTGTTTGCCGGTGAATTTGAACGCGCCGTGCGAAGTTCCGATAGCAACCGCTAGAGAATCAACACCGGTTTTTTCGATAAACTCTGCCGCCTGAGCCGGATCGGTCAATTTGACACTTCCGACAACATCTTCTTCGACACCGCCGAGTTGACCCAGTTCCGCCTCAACAACAATATTTTTAGCGTGGGCTTTCTCAACTACTTTTTTCGTAATTTCAACATTTTTGGCGAATTCTTCGTGAGAAGCATCAATCATGACGGAACTGTAAAATCCGCTGTCGATACAGTCATAACAGGCTTCTTCAGTGCCGTGATCAAGATGAACCGCGAAAATTGCTTCTGGAAACACTTCATCGGCAGCACGGATTAACGCTTCGAGCATTCGTTTGTCGCTGTAAGAACGCGCACCGCGTGAAATTTGAATAATAAACGGCGCACTGGTTGCAGAATCAACAGGGTCTTCATTTTTAGCTTTTTTGCCAAGATTTCCACGAAACAGACCGACTGTTTGCTCAAGGTTGTTGATATTATACGCACCAATAGCGTATTGACCGTAAGCATGGCGGAACAAATCTTTTGTAGTAACAATCATATTATTCTCCTAACTGATTGGAAAATGGAGCCAAAGTAAAGTAAAAGTTAAATTTATTATATTCCGGCGGTATAAAAACGTAAAGCCCCCCGCAAAACCGGTTATCCATAACCGAGTTGGTCGAGTTCTTTTTCGTCGAGACCGTGAAAGTGTCCTAATTCATGCAGGAGTGTGATACGGATTTGCCGGCGAAGTTCTGTCCGGCTGAAAATTCCTTGATCGTTGAACGCCTGAGCGTAAATTCCACGACGAAACAAGATAACAGTGTTGGGAAGTTGCGGATTCCGCTCATACCTTTCGCCAAGAGCAACTCCAACAAAACAACCGCAAAGTTCTTCGTCAGATTTTATTTCCATATCCCGCATCATCCGGCGTGAAGGACAATCTTCGACATGCAACGGAATTTCTTCGAGTATTCGCCGGATTTTTTTCGGAAGCCGGTCAAGAACCCACGCAACCTGTTTGTCAAAATATTCACGTTTGGAAGGAGTCATGGAAAAAGTAAAAAGTTGCGAAAAATAAAATCGGTCGGAATAGGAGAAAAGAGGAGTTTATACGGGATTATCTGATATTTCCGGCTGTTTTTCAATACTACTGTGAAAAAGTAGAGAGGACTTGCGTTCAATCTTGGTAAGGTGGTAAAATATTCGTTAAATTGTTTATTCAGCTTACGGTTTAAAATATTAATGGTAGCGATTATGTCAAACAACAGAAAATTACCAATCGGCATACAGGATTTTGAAGACCTGCGTACCAATGATTATTTGTATGTGGATAAAACAATATATGTTTACCAACTGAAAACAGATGGAAAACCTTATTTTCTCAGTCGTCCTCGCCGTTTTGGTAAGAGTCTTTTTCTTTCCACGCTCAAGGCGTACTTTCTTGGCAAGAAGGAACTTTTTGACGGGTTGGCAATTGCGGAGTTGGAAAAAGATTGGTTGGAATATCCCGTTTTTCATCTGGATTTTAACAAAGCCGCTTATCAAAATGATCAGGTGCTCAGTGATGTTATTGATGAAATTTTGAAACAGTATGAAGCGGAATGGAAAGTTACCGATATTGCCGCGATATTATCGTTACGTTTCGATAATCTAATACAAACCGCTTACAAAAAAACGGGTCGTAAAGTTGTTGTTCTGATTGACGAATATGACAAGCCGTTGGTCAATACCCTTGATAATGCGGAAGTCAATCAATCAATGCGCGACATTCTGAAAGGTTTTTACGGAGTCTTGAAAAGTGCGGATGCGTATTTGCGATTTGTATTTCTTACGGGAGTAACGAAATTTTCAAAGGTTAGTGTTTTTAGTGATTTGAATCATTTGATGGATATTAGTTTGAACCGGAAATACGCCGGTATTTGCGGAATATCCGAAACAGAACTAACACGATATTTTGCACCGGAAATCAAAAAATTATCAGAGCAAACCAATCTCTCTTATGATGAAACATTTGCGAAACTAAAAAAACATTACAACGGTTACCATTTTTGTGAGAACACGGAGGGTGTGTACAATCCGTTTAGTTTGTTAAACACTTTTGGTGCGGGTAATTTTCGTAATTATTGGTACGCAACCGGTACACCGACTTTTCTTGTAAAAATGCTTAAAGAAGGCGATTTCGAAATTCCTGATTTAGAAAACGATGTCCATATTTCTGTTGCCGATATTACTAATTACAAAATCGGTTTGAATGATCCGGTACCAATTCTTTACCAAACCGGTTATCTGACGATTAAGAAGTATGATACGGAATTTGACGAATTTATATTAGGATTTCCTAATGAGGAAGTAAAGTTCAGTTTTTTAAAAGAATTGTTACCGGCTTATGTTCCCCAATATGCGACTAACCAACATTTTTCGGCGGTGTCTTTTATCAAAACACTTCGAGCCGGAAATATTGATGGTTTTATGGACAATTTACGTGCGTTTTACAGTAGTATTCCTTACGATTTGATGAAAAAGGAAAGCAAAGAGGAACGTTATTATCAGTTCATTTTCTATCTTCTCGTAACACTCATGGGGCAATTTATACAAACGGAAGTAAGAACCGCATCTGGTCGTGTTGATGCGGTAATCAAAACGGCGGACACGATTTTTGTTTTTGAACTTAAAATGGCAAATCACGGCACTGCGGAAGAGGCTCTTGCACAAATTGATTCTAAAGATTATTTGGTTCCTTTATACCACCGACGGACGAAGAGTTGTCAAAGTTGGTGCGGAATTTAGCGACGAAGAACGCGGACTAAGCCGTTGGAAAATAGGATAATAAGTTTAACGAAAATATAAGCGGAAGTTCCTTTTAAAAATAAACAACTGAACAATAACACGGTAACCGTTTTAACTGGTTAGTTTTACACGTTGAAAATAGTTTCCAGATCACTGCTTGCGGTGTTGACAATCCGAATACGTTGGAGCAATGCCCTGAAACGCGGGTCGGTTTGGCTTTCCTGAAAACGGGACGATTGCTGTAGATTGAGCGGTGTCGAAGTAATAAGAATTAACTCCGCACTAGGATCAATTTGTGAAACCGCTTTAAACAATGTTTGGGCTAAACCGTCTTCACGGCTTGGTTCTGCCAACGCCAGACGATATAAAATACTCTCGACAATTGGCAGGCAAATCGGACCGTAAAGATAATCATTGTATCCGGTATTGGTTGAGAAAAACAGGTTGCAGCCGCCGCGCCGTGTGAGTTCGGAAACAAGAGTTGCGGTAAAACTGATTGCCAGTACAAAATTTTCGCGTT
>JAISBG010000190.1 GCA_031266315.1 Planctomycetaceae bacterium
GTAATGTTATTACTTACGATTCCTAAGTCCGTAGGACTTGAATATGGATAACCCCGTGCAAACGAAGTGCAGCACGGGGAAACGTAACCACTACATACGGGAACTGCGTAGCAGTTCAATAGACTCTCGGCAAGGACAAGTGTTTTCTGTTGAACTGCTACGCAGTTCGGTAGGAGGAGACGTATTGCTCAATACCCCGTGCTGCACTTCGTTTGCACGGGGTTATCCATATTCAAGTCCTACGGACTTAGGAATCGTAAGTAATAACATTACTTTGACCTTGATTTTTCGTGAACAGTGTGGAAAAAATTACAATCCTACTGAAAAATATCTCTTGCTTTAATATTCATTATTGTTTATTCTCCGTCAAGCGGTTTTTGTGTCAAGGATTATGTATTCAGCGGAATTTTTATTAACCGACTTTATTCGAAAAGTGGGCAATCACAAGGTGGGCGACCTTTTGCTAAAAGGTCGCGTCGGCATTAGCCGACTTTGCCCTTGTTTCCGGCTGGTAATCGGATTCCGAAACGGTTGGCAACAACGAATTGCCATCGTTAACCTAATTCACTGTCGGCGAGTACGCCGACGCGACTTTTTAGCAAATAGCAAAAGGTCGCCTACCTGATGTTTACCTACCTTTACAAATCTTTAATAAAAAAAATTCCACTGAATAATGCGAATTGTTTTCATTTGCGTTGTGTTTTAATAATTACCCGTGAGAAAATAATGTTGAAAAAATTTTTACCGATTTTAATTTTGCTTATATTATGTTCCGGTTGCCAGTTATTCAGGAACGCATTTCATCCGAAAGACCCGAAGGCACCGCCGCTCATCACCGCGCAACATCCAACGTTGGAACAAATTACGTCGGCAATTAACCGGAATAGCATGGCAATTCGGAATATGACCGCCGACAACGCTTCTATTTTGGTTCCGGGCGTTCTTTGGCCTGTTCAATCTCGGTTGGCGTTTGAGCGTCCGAAACGTCTTCGAATTCAGGGTTCCGCGACAACACTTGGCGGGCAGGAAATTGATTTTGGGAGCAATGATACTTTATTCTGGCTTTGGGTTCGGCGTTTACCGGGAGAGATGTGGTATTGCCGTCACGATCAATTCCCCATCTGTCCTGTACGGTCTTCGGTTCCGATAGAGCCGGATTGGTTGATTGAAGCGTTGGGTGTTACCGAATTTAGGGCGGAAGACCAACATGAAGGTCCGGTATTGACAGACGATGGTCATTGGGCTATTCTCTCTCGGCGTCAAACACCTTCGGGGCAATTCGTAAAACGAACAGTAATCAATGCTCAAAACGGTTGGGTGTTGCGGCAGGAAATGTATTCTCCGCAAAATGAACTGGTTGCTCTGGCAATTTCGAGCGATCACCGGTATGATAAAGGAACTGGAGTTTTGTATGCTCGTCATATTGAAGTGCAATGTCGCGGAGCCGAAGGAAAAATGACAATTGATTTGGGGACGCCTTCATTCAATGTTACAACTCCGTTTTCGTCCAATATGTTTACAATGCCGATATTTGAAGGTTACCGGGCGGTTGATCTTTGTGCGCCGGAATTTCTTCAAAATCAAGGTGTTGTCATGCCCAACAATCCGCTTCCGCCGTCGGACACGCCGCCCATACCGGAAGCGACCATACCAACCTTTATCCGATAATTCCTAACTATGGACACAACATTATTACCCGGAATGCCGGCTCCGTTCTGGTTCGTTCAATTTTTCAAAGTCGTTGGTTTCGTATTACATTTGATTCCAATGGGCATCTGGTTTGCCGGTTTGCCGGTTGCAGTTCTCTGTGCCGCCTGCAATTGCCAACATTCACGGCGTTACGCCCAACGTATGTTTGGTCAATTTCCGATTATCATGGCTCTCGGTATTAACTTTGGAATTGTACCGCTGTTGTTTTTGCAGACAACCTATTACAAATCGTTTTATACCGCAACAATTTTAACCGCATGGCATTGGATTGCGATTATTCCGATTTTGATTGTCGGTTATTACGCGATTTACCTTGCGGCATTCAGTTACCGAAACAACAACAGCGGCAACGGTTGTATGTGCAACAAAAACAATCAGCGATGTCAATGTAAAACGGTTTTTTACGGAACGATTGCGTCGATTTGCCTTATTACGATTGGTATTTTGATTTCCAATGGTTTAACGTTAATGGTTCGCAGTGATCTCTGGACAGGAATTATGGAACAAACGAACCACTACGGCGCAACAACCGGTGTTGCCAATAACATGCACGATTCCGCACTTTGGCTACGGTTGGCGACAATGTTCGGGCTTGGTTTGATCACCGCCGGAATCTGGGCAACCGTTGACTCACATCTCTTGTTACGAACATTACGAAAAAGTTCTTCCAGACAAACCACCGGACAAAATCCTGAACAACAATCGGAAGAATCCGTTTCGGATTGGATTACACCTTACCGGCGTTGGACAATATTATTGTCGGTTCTTCTCACTGTTTTAGGAGCAATCTTGCTAACGGCAACAGAATGGGCGGTCAAAAGCGGCAACATCAATGAACATCTAACGATTGCCTATCCGCATTTTGGGTGGGTTGTTCTTTCGGCATATCTTGTTTTGGTTTCACTTTTATTTGCCGGACTGATAAAACGACACTCCGGCAAATTCTTAACACTTGCCGTATTGTTCCATATTTTGATGCTTGCTGGTTTCGGAGTTATCCGTCAAATCGGTCAAAATGCGGGAGTAAGCCCCTATGTTGAGGTATCGAAAATTCCGACAAATATCCAATGGTCGCCGCTTATAACATTTCTGATTGTTTTTGTTTTGGGATTAGTTCTTATCGCGTGGATGCTCTGGCAGGCAATTGTACCCAGTGGTCAGCCGAATCCCGAATCATAAAAGAGGCAATCTAAGGTGGGCAACCTTTCGCTGAAAGGTTGCGTCGGCGTTAGCCGACTTTGCCCCTGATTCCAGTTGACAACTGGATTCCGAAACAGTTGGCAATAACGAATTGCCGTTGTTAATCCGGTTCACTGTCGGCGAGTACGCCGACGCGACCTTTCAGCGAAAGGTCACCCACCTGATAATTGCCTATGAAATATTACCAATTATTTTACGATTCCCTTGTAAAACACCTAATCCGATGGAATCAGAAAAATTGCTATCCTACTAATCCACTGATGTTACGCATGATAGGCAGAAAGGACACGAATTTGTCAAAGAATATTTTTCGTAGCCCCGCATGGGGCGTGATGTGCATAACCGGCGGTGAAGCGAAACGCAACCGCCGGATCGGAACTTATCCCAAACAAAGCCCTGCAAGGGCGAGATAATTTCATGATTTTTGATCAATGGTTGATAATCTCGTCCCTGCGGGACTTTTGAGAGCGTGCGGTAATAGTCCGGCGGTTGCGCTGCGCTCCACCACCGGTTATGCACTTCCCACCCCATGCGGGGTTGAGAACACTTCGACAAAACCATGACCATTACTAAAACTCTCCATCTCGTCCGTAACATAAGTTAATTATATTCTTTCTTTGACTATCAAAGCGAGAAAAGCCTTGAAAACAGAACGTTTTCAAGGCTTTTTTCTTTATTGGAGGATAACGGACTTGAACCGATGACCTTCTGGCTGCCAGCCAGACGCTCTCCCAACTGAGCTAATCCCCCTATCACTTTGTCCTAAATATTAGCGGAAATTATACGTCCGTCAATTCCCAGTGGTTGAAAAAAATTCCTGATTTAATGAATTTTAACAAGAATTTATTGTGCGTGATTCACCTGATCTTCGGCAACATAAACCTGAGGACGCGGCGGCGTCATTCGTTGCGGCGGAACAATACGTTGTGTTTGCACTGGTTGCCGGAACATCGTTTGCGAAATCGAACGGTTTTGATTTGTTT
>JAISBG010000205.1 GCA_031266315.1 Planctomycetaceae bacterium
CATCTTAAACGGTGACTTTTTTACCTACGGTGCGTAACATGAGTTTCTTATTCGAGTTTAACATTCTCGTTGCCGTTGGGTGTTGCGTAGGCTTCGAGAATTTTTGAATCGGTGTTTTCGTTAAAAAATTTGACATTACCGTCACAAAGAAGGAAATTTACTACTCCGACATGTTTACTTCCGAAACCGTAAGGCGATTTATTGATACCGAGTTTTAGATCACGGGCGTTGAGCGGCGATCCCCAAGGACGAAGGTTTTGAACGGCTTCACCGGCTAAAACCGTATTCGATACGCCGTCCGTAATATCTTCAAAACGTAACGATTTACCGACAGGAAGTACGAATTGATTTGCCGTATAATCTGTTTTGATAAAACCGTTTGGGTCGATTCGTTCCGCTTCGGGAAGTTGTCTGAAATGAAACGATAGGAACTCGTGAAGCTGTTCCCGAAAAACAGGAGCATTGACTGGATCATTCCAAGATTTAGTAAAGTCAATTTTCTCGTACAGTTTTTGTTGTTCGCAATAGGGAAGGATTTGAGCCATCCAGCCGTGTCCCAATTGACCGTCGTCAAGAATTGTTCCGCCGAATGGAAGATGTTCGTTCTTATCGTTGTAATTGTTGATATTGGTGCCAAGTCGTTTCAGGTTACTAATCGCTCTTACGCGATATCCAAAATGCTTATAACCACTTTCAATAAAATATTCTTTGCCGCCGAACAACCAGATGATTTCATGGATTCCTCCAACTGTCGCAATTCCGGCTCCGGCAATCAGGACAATCAACGAGGAAACGACAAACGATTTTTTGAACGTCCATTGTTTATTCAGACGTTTGGAAATTGGCGCAACAAAAAGATGAAAGACAAACGGTAACAACAGGAACGCCAAGATACCGAATCTAATTGCCGAAGGTTCATGTACAAATTTAAGTTCGGTAACTAGTTGCTGTAGTCCCCAAATCCAACCAAGCAAGAGAAAGAATGGAGTTTCAAATACAAATGGTCCAATAAACAAACCGAAAAGAAATCCGCTAATGATAATGACAGTGATCAGTTCGGCGCGAGTATATGCAAAGCGTTTCATTTGATCACCTCTTTGCTTTCAGGTTCGTTGCCGTTGGGTGTTGCGAAGGCTTCGAGAATTTTTGAATCGGTGTTTTCGCTAAAAAATTTGACGGCACCGTCACAAAGAACGAAATTCATTCCTTTAACATGTTTGCTTCCAAAACCGTAAGGCGATTTATTGATACCGAGTTTTGGATCACGGGCGTTGAGCGGCGATCCCCAAGCACGAAGATTTTGAACGGTTTCACCGGCTAAAATCGTATCCGATGTACCGTCCGTAATATCATCAAAGTGTAACGATTTACCGACAGGAAGTACGAATTGATTTGCCGCATAATCTGTTTTGACAAAACCGTTTTGGTCAATTTGTTCCGTTTCGGGAAGCCGTCCGAAATAAGGCGATTCAAACGGACTTTTAATCCGTTCCCGAAAAACGGGAGCATTGACCGGATCGTTCCAAGATTTAGAAAAGTCAATTTTTTCGTACAGTTCTTGCTTTTCTAAATAAGGAAGGATTTGAGTCATCCAGCCGTGTCCCAATTGACCATCATCGAGAATTGTTCCGCCGAATGGAATATGTTCATTCTTATCATGGTAATTATAGATGTCTACACCAATTTCTTTCAGGTTGTTAGATGACCACGTGCGATATATCGCACGTCTCGAACCCCCCCCGACTTCCATCAATAAGAGGTTCTTTGCCGCCAAACGCCCAGACGATTTCATGGATTCCTCCAACCGTTGCAATTCCGGCTCCGGCAATCAGAACAATCAACGAAGAAACAACAAATGATTTTTTGAATGTCCACAATTTATTTAGACGTTTGGAAATCGGCGCAGCAAAAAGATGAAAGACAAACGGCAACAAGAGAAACGCCAAGATACCGAATCCGATTGCCGCAGGTTCGTTTGCAAGTCCGGCAACAAGTCGCCAAAGTCCCCAAATCCAACCAAACAAGATGTAAAATGGAGTTTCGGCTAAAAACCAGATGCCTACAAATACACCCAAAATCGCGATAATGACAATGACGACGATCAGTTCAATGAGCGTGAATGCAAAGCGTTTCATTTGGCAGCCTCCGTGATTTCAAAATTTCTGCCAATAGAGAAAGTCGCGTCCGGTAGGAGAGACGGTTCTCGAACCAACGGTTTGTCGTCGGCATCGGGAAAATAGTCGTACAAAATACCGGCAGCGAAAGGAATTTGCCAAAAATCACCGAATCCTGATTCCTCGATTATTGCCGGCAATTTTCCGTCATGTTCTTTGGCGTAAAGTTGCAAGGCTTCGCGTAATTTGAGAATGGCATTCCGTCGTACAAGATTGAGATTTTTATCTGTATCGGTTTCAAGAGACTTGACCAATTTTTCCCGTTCGGCGTTGTAGGCTGTTTTTGAAAGGACGCCGTCGGGTATCCATGCCCCCGGCGAAAAGAGTTCGCGGCTTCCGGCAATCATCACAAGAACAAGCGTAAACAGGCAAACTCCAAGAAATGTCAAACCAAGTGCTTTCAAATAAGTCAATCGCTTGAAAAAAACCGCTTCCCCTTCTTTTCCGACAAGAAAAACATTCCAGCAAAACATTACCGGCAACGCAACAACAACCATGAAAATAAACAAGGCAGTTGAAATACCGATCAAGCGATCTTTACCGTATTCGGTCAAAACGATGAAAGGTGTTGGCATTCCTGCGTAGGCAATTTCGGTGTGCCAAAACCCCAAAATAAACAGGAACAAAACAATAATCAGAGTGTTACGGAATACATCTCGCGACATAAGATTTCTCCTCTACGGTGTTGCGGCGGGTTAAAATTTTTTCGGACAACCACACAACGAGTTACCAATTGTATCACACAGATAAACGAAAAACCAGACCGTAGCAAAATTAAGACAAACACGAAAAAGAGGTGGGCAACCTTTTGCTAAAAGGTTGCGTCGGCGTACTCGCCGACAGTGAACCGAAATTAACGGAGGCAAATAGTATTGCCTTCCGTTTTGGAATCAATGCAGAGTCAACCGGCGCAATCGCCCAGCGGGCTTTTTGATAAATAACCCACCTCTTTTCGCGTT
>JAISBG010000223.1 GCA_031266315.1 Planctomycetaceae bacterium
TTGTTTGACCGCAAGTTAAAAGACACAACTCCCAATCATGCGAAATAAGAGTTGCCGATTTTGGTGAAGCGGTATAAAGGTGATTGGCGGGAATACTCGACCAATAGGTTGCTCGTCGAACTTGAATTTTCGGTTGATGACGTTCAACAAAAAGCATGGTATTGGTAGTACCATCTGCTACGGAAGCAAAGGATTCAATGGATTTGGAACCTTGTGTTGGAGGGTTGACGGCATACACCGTATGTAAAATACCGCGCATATAAGCCCGTACTGTACCTCCGCCTCCCCCGTCTTGATCCCACCACCACGATCCGCCGGTATTGGCTCCCGCAACACCACGATAGGAAGTCTGATAATGTTCAAACGGCGTATATTTTGTATGAGCGGGAGTTCCGTCATCTTTGATTTCAGTTGTGGGATAAGAATGTTCTCCGGCACCGGGGTCGGTAGGACATTCATAAATCATCATCCGCATTTGAGCCAACTCACGATTTCGTCCTTGATTTGAAGAACTCACGGCTCCCGGACTTGCGTTTTGCAAACTGGCGGCTCCGAAATACATATCGTAAGCAGCCTGTTGTTCCATGAAAGGAAGAATCGAAACGCCCCACATCGTGAAAAAACGCCAGAGACAAGTCCCTGATTCACCGTTATTCCGATCAATCGAGCCAAACGGAAACTGTTGCTGGACATCGTGATAATTGTGGCAAGCAATTCCCAACTGTTTCATTTTATTGGAACACTGCATCCGCCTTGCCGCTTCCCGCGCCGCCTGAACCGCTGGCAACAGAAGTGCAATCAACACGCCGATAATCGCAATTACCACCAGAAGTTCGACCAATGTAAAGCCGAATGGCGAAGAACGAACAAAGGAAAAGAAACTTGAAAAGTTGTGTTCGGTAGGAGAAAAATCTTGGTATAATTTTTCATTTTCCTCATATCCTGCCCCCCCCCCCTCGATTGCCCATTTTAACAATTGATTTTTCATTGAATTGTGCGGGTAATTTTTTGAAGTGTTTTCAGCAAAATTTTTCATTGTTATATTCCTTATTTTATAAGGTTTTGTTGAAATTACCGCGAAACGTTTGCCGTAAAATAATACAGCGAAAAAAACGCAACGCCATTGAATTAGAATCAAAGTTTAAGCAAAATAGAAACGAAAGTCAAGAGAAATCTTTCTTTTTTGAGAAAATTTTGTTGTTTTAGAATTTTTTAGAGTTATTACCAACAAGTCAATCAAGATGGGCAATTCGTCAAAAGGTTTGCTGAACGGTTGCGCCGTTATTGATTCTAATCAGTTTGTCTCTTTCAAAAACACAGACCATGCGGAAGGGTTAATTTTGAATAATGAGATTTCCTTCGGCTTTACTAATATTGTTTCCGTTACGGAGGATTTGGAACTTCCGGTCAGGCGGAACATCGTAGGCTTCAACTCCTCGATTTGTCCAGCGTAACGGATAAGGGGAAACATATCGTTCCGTTTTTTCTTTATTGGTCAACACAAAAAGCGAATCTATTTTATTTTCAATTGCCCGCCTCAAAGAAACCAAAGCACACGGATTGATTTTCCAAGACCGGCGTTCTTGAGTTATTACATCAAAAATATCTGGAACACAACCGGCTTCGGCACCTTCCGCATACTGAATTTTTTCCATCGCATGGAGAATACCAATTGCCGGACGTTTCCAATCAACGCTCGAATCGTATCGGGCAAGGAGATTCAACGCATATCCGAACAGAATACCGTCCCGCGTTTGCGCAACACCAAACCAAAGCGGTAAACGGCGTTCCGTTCCGCCGAATTTTGAAACAGTAACATAAAGCATGTTCTCACGGTCTTTCCATTGATAAACAAACGGCAAACCTGAAAATGCAAAACGGTTTGCCCATTCCAGATATTCTGTTTCGCCGGAAAATTCAAACGCCCAAGTATAAAGCCAGACAAGAGTTGCCGCCGTTAAAAGATCAGGCGTGTGCAACGGCGTGTCCCGATAACATCCGCCGCGCGGTACATCGCAATGTTTCAAATAATCCAACGATTGCCGGATTTTTTCAAAAAGTTCCCGATTACCGGTTAATCGTACAAATTCCATCATTTCCAACGTCCGAATTGCAGTATATCCGAATGAAGTCAGCGACGATTCCACTTCGGGATACGGTGTTCGATGAAGGAAAGAACCGTCTGGGTTACGTAAAACAAGAATAGACTGAACCGCTTTTTCACGGATACTTTTCCACTCTTCAATTCGTTCTGTAAGAAAATAAATCGCATCATTGGCAATATCCGCACCGCCGGATACAATTTCGATTGGTTTAATCAAACGGTTTTCCGTTTCATCTAACCGAACAATGGTTGAAAGAATATCCGCATACGGTTTTCGTTGCCATTTTGTTTCCGCAGCGTAACCCCATTGTAAACTGTCTTCCATTTGAAGCGGTCCGTGAAGTGCTTGAAGACTGAGCAATTGCTGTTCTTCGGAAGTTCGGGGAGCGTCGGGCGGTTCGGGAAATCCCCGCTCGTTAATGTAATACCGTAACGCCCGAATAGCCGCCGAATCATTAGAAGGAACCGGTTCCCAAAAATTAAGTGTTACGTCAATCTCCGAACCAACCAACGCAATACGGTGATCTTCTGTTCTGTCCAAATAATTCGGTGCCGCCAATCTCGGTTGGAGTTTCATATCGTTCCAACGTAACAAAACAGAACCTTGATCTGTTCCCAACAGTGCCATCGGCATTGTAATCCAAAGCGGATTGGGGTCTGAACGGTCATTGTAAGGTTCTTCAATGTCAATCGTCGAGGAACTAACATCGCCCTGTCCCAAAAATTCAACACCGGGCAACAAACCGCTTTGTAGTGTTCCAAAAATTCGCACCACCGGACCTTCAAGCGGTTTGAAATTGGGTAACGTTTTCTCTTCGGAAGACGTTTTGTCGGTAATCAAAAAACGAAGCGATTCGCTTTCAATCCGAATTTCCAGTTCCGCTTCGGAAGATGTAAAACGTAACGAATTTTCCGTTGAATCCGAAGTCAGGTCAAATACAGGAATAACACCAAAACGGTGAACAATCGGCGCAATAACCCCAATAATCTTTTCACCAAACCGAATCCGTGCCATTCGGGCGTTAGGAGCAATTTCGATTGTTTTTGTACGATCAAATGTTTTTGAAATCCAGTTTGTTTTACCTTCAGGTTCGTACAAAAAAACGGAATAATCCATTTCTGAAAAATCGTTTGAACGGAGTCTTAAATTTGCAACAGTAAGATTGCCTTCCGTGTTGATGGGAACGCCCAAATCAATAGATTGCGATTCCTGAAGTTTGAGTTCTTCCGGTTGATGACCAACAAAAAAAGACAAAGGAACCAAAGTGTTGTTTTGAATCGTGTACCGAAGCATGTTACGCTTATTACCGTTTTCGTCTGTATGTTGATACGGAACAATCCGTGAAACCTTGAGCGGATGAGAACTTCGCCGATAAATGGTGAAGGATTTGATTTCCCACGTTCCGTCTGAAGAACTAAACTGCAAGGTAAAACTCGTTAAACGGTCAGAGATTGAAAAATTAAATTCGTAGGAAGCCCAGATTCCGTCGGAATTCAGCGGCAAGGTTTTCATTTTATCGTTACTTCGGCGAGGCGAACCCTGAGTTGTCCAAGAGGCGGTGACGGTCGAAACGGTTGAAGTTCGCATCTCCACAACAACCCGCATCTGACCGCCAAGAACATCAATCTTACGGGAAAGAAACGGCAAACCATCAACCGCCTGAATAAAAAATACCTTATCCCGAATACTTGCACGACAAAAACGCTCCGCCTGCCAATCATGAGTATTCGTTTCAAAAACCATCTCGACAACTTTTCGTTCTATTTCAGCAGCAAACAATCCTGAAATCGATACAAAAACAACCAAGAACAATAAACAAATGTTTATTCTCATAATACTGAAAACGAAAAGTCCTTCACAAATAAACGTAACTATTCAACGGATAGATATGATCAATACGAGTAACACTAGCCCGATAGGACTTAATTTTTGCATCAAGAATATCAATCCGCTGAATAGTTATTATTTTACATTGAATCTTGCTATTTTCAAGAGACTTAGATGAATGTTGAATCATTCTGTTTACAACTACGTCAACGAATCTTTTGATGAATTGCCCAGCCATTTCAGCCCTAATATGTGTAAGCCTCAAGAGGTGGGCGCCCCTTCGCTGAAGGGTCGCGCCGGTTGACTCGGCATTGACTCCAAAACGGAAGGCAACATAATTTGCTATCGTTAATCTGATTCACTGTCGGCGATCGCCGACGCGACCTTTCAGCGAAAGGTCGCCCACCCATTTTCGTCGACTGTGAATTAGATTTAATGACGGCAAATGGTGTTGCCTTCCGTTTTGGAGTCAATGAAGACTCTCCCGGCGCAACCGCCCAGCGGGCGGATTGCTCACCTTTCCGAATTATTTCATCATTCCGTTGTGAGACACCTAATACGGTAGAATCAGTAGAATTTATTAGATTTATGTAGGGGCGCACGGCTGTGCGTCCCTACAAAAAACGAATTTTCAAGTGTAATGAGTCTCTTACAAAACAGACAGTTACGGTTATTCGTTTCCTAACGAATTGGCATCGGTTTCCGCTTGATTTTTCGGGTCGCTGTAAAATTTGAGTTCTTCGTTATCGTTGCCGAATATCCAATCAACCGGTTTCGGATCAAATGTCGGAAAATTATTGCCGAGTTTTTCACGATTTTCGTTATACCATTTTCCCCACGCTTCCGCGTCACGTCCGAAATTTTCTCCGGTCAAACGAACTAACGCAATTTGTGCGTCCCAGCGTGTGTTGAAATTATAATGATACAAAAGCGGAATCAGTTCCGGTATTGCCGTTTTGTCGCCGAGTATGCCCAACGCTTTTGTCGCGTAATGCCGATGTGCGTTGTCTTTCATTACACGTTCTGCGGCAATTTTTACGAGTAACGGCGTCGCTTTTTCGCTTTGGATTGTTGCTAAACCGAAAATCGCTTCGTCGTAAGGATGCAATTTTTTTTGTCCCGGATATCCCGGCTCATCTCCTTCCAACAATTTTAGCCATTTCGCTTCCAATTCGTCCCGTTGATTACCGACTTCGCAATTTTTCGGATCGTAAATATTCGGATCGTAAACATACGCAAATGTATTTTCATCCCACTCAACATAATTTTTCTGCATTTGATTGAGCCGTTTATACCAGTCAGATTGCTGAACTTTTAGCAGATTTTCACTCGGCAACGATTTCTGTTTTTTGTCAACATGTTTGTTGAACAATTCCACGTCAAGCCGTTCCATTTTGAGTAGTTTTAGTTCAGGAATTGACTCAATAACTTTATTAAGTCCTTCCGCATTATTGGTACAAATTCCGCCGACAAGTTTTCCCTTTTCTACCCATGTTCGGAAGTATCCGGTTACAATTCTCGTTTTCTGTAAATGGTTGTTCAATTTGCTGAGCAACTCTTGCGGTGTTCGCGGTTCAAAATCGCCGGTCGATTCAAAAATGCAAAGATGAGTGTGTTTCATATTGTCCGGCGTTGTCCAACCGGTCTCTTGCAACGAATCCTGTTTTTTGGGGGCAAGATGTTTGTTAAACAATTCCGCGTCAAGCCGTTCCATTTTGAGTAAGTTTAGTTCAGGA
>JAISBG010000226.1 GCA_031266315.1 Planctomycetaceae bacterium
GTCTTTGACCTGCGGTTACAAACCAACGAAGCCACTGCCTGAAAGGCAGAATTTTAACTTGTTGTTGTATTAAGTCCTGCCTTTCAGGCAGTAGTCTGTTTGTCGTTACACCGCAGGTCAAAGACCTGCGGTTATGAAAATGAAGCCCTATCGGGCTACTCCGCTTTTTGTACCTATTAAGTAAAAGTAAATAGTCATGCAAACTTTTAACAAAAATTATACTGAATCGTTATGAAAATACTAATTTTATGACTAACACAGTATAACTCTTTTTACTTTATACTTTTTTGCTACAATGAGAACGAAAAATTTTACGTTGTGTGATTTATTCCATATTTTGTAACACATTTTAATCAATCGACAATGTGAACATACAGAACATTTCTGTAACGGCTTCCCGTTGCAATTCCTAAAACGTGAACAATCCGATCTCCGTGATTCAGATATCCGGTTGTTTTTCCGGCTTCGATGACACTTATCAGGCTTTCCTGCGGATTTTCCGGTACGTTTATGAGCGGGAAAATTCCCCAGAAAAGATTCATTCGTTGCAACGCCCGAATATTGGAACTCGTTCCAACACAAAGCGTAAAACAACGTTTGTTCGAAATTGCCATTGCGGTTTTTCCCGACTGAGTTTTAACAAGCAACATTGCGGCGTCGATTTCATCCGCTAACGTAACAGCCGCATCGCAAACCGCATGAGTTACCGAAGTTGTTCGGGACGGACGATGGGTGAGTGCGAAACGTTCCGCCAATACTTTTTCCGTTTCAACCGCGATTCGGTGCATCATTTGCACTGTTTGTAGCGGAAATTCACCGACCGCCGTTTCGCCGGACAACATGCAAGCATCTGTTCCGTCAAGAATCGCGTTGGCAACATCGGTTGCTTCGGCTCTTGTCGGCAACGTCTGATGATGCATACTTTCAAGCATTTGTGTTGCGACAATAACTGGTTTTGATTTACGGCGGCAAGTTTCGATAATTTTTTTCTGAACCACCGCAATTTGAGCAATATCAAATTCAACACCAAGATCGCCCCGCGCTACCATAACTCCATCGGTTACATCAACGATTTCCTCAATACGTTCAACCGCTTCGGGCTTTTCGATTTTTGCAACGATATGCGGAATATCCGACCAAAAACCGGTGTTTTTATAAGCGGCATCAACAAGAATTTCACGGAGTTCGAGAATATCTTCGGGACTTCGGACAAAACTCAACCCCAAAAAATCAACTCCGGCACCAACCGCCCATTTTGCGTTATCAATATCGGCTTGCTGAAGTGTTTTGATACTGAGTTTTGTTCCCGGCAAATTGATTCCTTGCCGACTTCGTACTGTGCCGCCTTGTATTACTGTACAGATAATAGAATCGGAATTTTTTTCCGCAACCTGCAACGCAACTGTTCCATCTGCCAACATGATTTTGTCACCGATATTCACGTCATCAATGAGAGGTTCGTAAGTTGTTGTGAACGTATTGGGTTCTGTAGTTATTTTGTCCCGAATAAATTTCATGGGAATTTCCGTTTCGCATTGATAAACATCGTTCGGAATTTCTCCGAGCCGCATTTTCGGACCGGCAAGATCAACCAGAACTCCAACTGTAACACCAAGTTGTTGGCTAACTTTTCGAATCCGGTCAAGCCGTGTTTGAGCCTGATCGGTGCCGCCGTGCGCCATATTGATTCGAAAAACATCAACTCCCGCCAAAATCAGTTTCGACAACATCTCTTCCGTGTCGCTGGCAGGACCAATTGTCGCAACAATTTTTGTGTGTGAAGGACGAAGTTGGGGAAATATAAGGTTCGTAGTCATGGAAAATAAAAAAAAGTTAGAGTAAAAGGAAAAGTAATTTCAAAACAATCGGATTTATTGTATCGTTCCTCCGCCAAGAACAATATCATTGTCGTAAAGAACAACCGCTTGACCTTTGGCAATTGCTTTTTGCGGTTGATCAAATTCGATACGTAAATGGTTGTCTTCGGTTTGTTCCGCAATCGCCCAATCTTCTTTTTGGCGATAACGAACCTTTGCCGTAACACGAATCGGCGAACTGATTTTTTCAAATGCAATCAGATTGATATTTCCCGCATGAACAATTTTCGTGTACAAATCACGTTCATCACCAAGAATCACCGTATTCGCGGCGACATTTTGCGCACAAACATAATACGGTTCCGCCCTCGCAATACCAAGACCTTTCCGTTGTCCGACTGTGTAACGAATAATTCCTTTGTGCCTGCCGAGAATCGTACCGTTTTTGTCCGTAAAATTGCCCGGCAGACAAACATGTCCGGTATAACGTTCAATAAAAGCCGCGTAATCCCCGTCCGGTACGAAACAAATATCCTGACTCTCCTGTTTTTTAGCATTGACAAAACCATGCGATGTTGCAATATGACGAACATCTTGTTTCCGCAAGGAACCCAGCGGAAATTTCGTACCGGAAAGATGTTGTTGCGTCATTGCGTATAAAACGTAACTCTGATCTTTTGCCTCATCAACTGCTTTTTTGAGCAAATATCTTCCACAAACCGAATCAAATTCAATTCGGGCATAATGTCCGGTAGCAATATAATCGAAATCAAGTTCTTTCGAGCGAAGGAAAAATTTCTCGAATTTCATAAATCGGTTACAATCAATACACGGATTGGGTGTAAAACCGTTTTGATAAGCATCAATAAATCGTTCGATAATTTGTTTCTTGAAATCGTGAACAAAATTGAAAACGTGAAAAGGAATATCCAGTTGGTGCGCCACACTCCGCGCGTCTTCAACATCGTCCAAAGAGCAACATGTTTTCGATTGGGTTATTCCGCAAGCGGTTTCCTGATCGAATAATTTCATTGTTGCGCCGCGGCAATTGAACCCCTGCAATTTCATAAGATAAGCGGCAACCGAACTATCCACACCACCGCTCATCGCAATCAAAACCTTATCACTCATTCAAAAATATTGAACAAAAATTAAACGGAAAATACAATTTTACTCAAAATGTCATTTATATAGAACTGTTACGTAAAAAAAGGGATTGTCCATCGGCAATTTCTTGTATGTTTATTGAACGGACAAACGGTATTTATCAGTGGTACTTTTGCGATTTCGTGGACAATGTATACTTTGTTAGTATTCTATTTGGTATTTTTCAAAGGATCGAAATCAAGTTTTCGCAACCTAATTTTCAACCTCATTTTCAACCTAATTTTTCTTACTAAACAACCTCAGTAGCAAAAATGATAAAAAATATCCTAACCTCATTACCTCATTAAAAATTATCAATGAAGTAAAATGAGGTAATGAGGTTGGTTTAGGGAAATCCATTTTGCTACTGAGGTT
>JAISBG010000328.1 GCA_031266315.1 Planctomycetaceae bacterium
AAATGTATCGCTGGAACAGTGGAATTACTCAAACAGAATTACTGGCAAAAATAAAATTTACCAACAGTCTGAAATATTATCTTGACGGCAGGTTTCCCAAAGTATCGCTTCCTATTGAAAAACGAATTTTGAAAAAGTTGTTTTCGTGTAAAACCAACATCGGTTCCTTAGAAAAAAACAACGGTAAACCGATTTACTATCGGACTTCGGGCGGAATGTATTATAATGTGATTACCAACTATTCAACGAAATCGACGAAAGAAAAACCATTGTACTTCGACAATAAAATTGCCGACATAATCGGCGCGATTTTATCGAGCAATTTATTTTGGTGGTATCAACAAGTTTATTCAAACAACCTCGATCTCAAATCCTACGAAATCGAATCATTTCCGATACCGGTTGAAAATTTAAAGCCGAATATTATCACGCAAATCGAAAAACTTTACGCGAAATATTTACGTGACATTCAGAAAAATATTATTGAACATAAAACATCAGAATACGTCAATGTTGATTCCTACAAAGAATATAAGATACGTTATTCCAAACCGTTAATTGATTTGATTGACGATACAATTTGTCCGTTATACGGATTGACCGACGAAGAACTGGATTTTATCAAAAATTATGAATTATCGTTTCGTGTGAACGAATAAAATAAATATGTCAAGATAGATGAATGTATGTCTTGAAAAATATGAAAAATTATTAAAATTTTGAAACTAAAATTATCGACGAACTTTTACAATTATTTTTGTTTTTACCATTTAACTATTTTGAGGTACGCCAATGGATATTGAAGAAATTATTACTAAAATTCAACCTTTAGACTTGAACGCTCAGAATCTTGCTCGTACCAGACAGGATTCTTTGATCAAACCTTTGGGCAGTTTGGGACGGCTTGAAGAACTTTCCGTACAACTTGCCGGAATTACGGGAGACATGACACGCCGTTTTATTAAAAAAGCCATTGTGATTATGTGTGCGGATAATGGTGTGTACGAAGAAGGCGTCAGTGCCGCGCCGCAATCGTTTACGTTAATGCAGACACTAAACTTTCAAAAAGGAATTACCGGCGTTAGCGTTTTATCGAAACTTTCCAATTCAAAAATGGTAGTGGTCGATATTGGAGTCAACGGTAATATTGTATCGGAAAATGTTGTCAATAAAAAGATTCGTAAAGGTACGAATAATCTTGCGAAAGAACCTGCAATGACCAGAGACGAAGTTATTCAGGCGATTATCATTGGATTTGAAGAAGTACAAAAACTCCAATTGATGGGTTTTTCTGTTGTCGGAACCGGTGAGATGGGACTCGGTAACACGACAACATCCAGTCTTATTCTCATGGCGTTGACGGATTGCAGTGTTGACGATGCGGTGGGAAAAGGAGCGGGATTGTCGGACGAGGATTTTGTACATAAAAAAGAAATCGTTCAAAAAGCCTTCGATTACCATAAACCGGACAAAAATGATCCTATTGGTGTTTTGGAAAAAGTAGGCGGGTTTGATATTGCGGGACTTGTTGGTGTTTATTTGGGTGCGGCTTATTTTCGTTTTCCGGTTGTTATTGACGGCGTAATTTCGGCGTCGGCGGCATTGCTTGCGTTTCAATTATGTCCCAAGATACGGGATTTTATGATTCCTTCGCACGGCTCGCGCGAACCCGGATACAATATTGCGATTCAAAAACTTGGTATGAAACCTTATTTTGATTTGGAAATGCGGTTGGGAGAAGGATCGGGTTGTCCGTTTACTTTTCTTCTTATTGATGCTGCACAAATGATTCTGAATCAAATGGCAACCTTTGACAATACCGCAATGGACAACAATAAACTGATTGATATTCGAAAGCCGTAGAGGAAACTCGGTGAATTTTGTTATAAAAAACAATCAGAAACTTAGAACAGGAATTACGACGGGAACATGTGCCGCTGCCGCCGCTCAGGCTGCCGCTCTCATGCTTTTATCGGGCGAATCGCGTAACACGGTAACTGTTGCAACAAATCAGGGAATCCAATTAGCCGTTACTTTATCGGAAATAAAACGCAACGAAAATTTAGTAATGTGTTCGGTAATCAAAGATGCCGGAGACGATCCTGATGTTACCGATGGAATGGAAATTATTGCAACAGTTTCAAAAACGGACAATGGTATTGTGATTGACGGCGGTGAAGGAGTGGGACGTGTAACAAAACCCGGTCTAAAAATTCCGGTTGGGTGTGCCGCGATCAATCCCGTACCGCTTCAAATGATTGAACGCGAAGTTTTAAACGTTTGTCGGCAAACCGATTATCACGGCGGACTTCATGTACTTATTTCTGTACCGAAAGGCAAGGATATTGCCGGAAAAACAATGAATGAACGTTTGGGCATTGTTTCCGGTATTTCCATTTTAGGAACAACCGGTATTGTCGAACCGATGAGTGAAAAGGCGATTATTGATACGTTGAAGGCGGAAATTGATATGTATGCTTTTAACGGTACGAAAACTCTCCTAATCACGCCGGGCAATTACGGACGGGAATTTATTCGAACAGTGTTGGGATTTGATATTCGGCAAGCGGTTAAATGTTCGAACTATATTGGCGAGGTTTTGGATTATGCACTTTTGATTGGTATGGAGAAAGTGGTATTGGTTGGTCATGCCGGAAAACTGATTAAATTGGCGGGCGGAATTATGAATACACATTCCGGTGTTGCTGATTGCCGGATGGAAATTATTGCTGCGCATTGTGCCGTGCGGGGGATTCCCTCCGATGCAATTTGTGCGATAATGAACAGTGTTACGGTGGAAGCCGCCATGTCGGTTATCCGGCAATACGGAATACAGCAAGAGGTTTGGAAAAGTATTGGTCGGAAAATTGCGTTTCATTTAAATGCGAGAACAAAAGGAAATCTATTAGTCGAATTTATTGTTTTCACTCAGGAAGACGGTATTTTAATCCATTCCTGTACAAATTCATAAAACACATAAGATGTGAATACTCAACACAAAATATAATATGACAAAAATACACACCAATACTGCAAACATTGGATTTGAGAAAGAACTCTGGAACGCTGCTGATATTCTTCGAGGGAATATTGATGCGTCAGAATATAAGCACGTTATTCTCGGACTGATTTTTCTCAAATATGTTTCCGACCACTTCGAACAACGTTATCGAGAACTTCTTAACGAAGATGAAGGTTTTGAAAACGAAAAAGATGAATACACAAAAGACGGCATTTTTTTTGTTCCTAAAGAAGCACGTTGGGATAGAATCAAACAATTTGCCCGTAAATCAGAAATCGGTACAAAAATTGATGAGGCGATGCTTGCTATTGAACGGGAAAACAAACGGCTTAAAGGTGTTTTGCCGAAAAACTTTGCCCGACCGGAACTTGATAAAATACGACTCGGTGATGTTGTTGATAAATTCACCAATATTTCTATGGAACATCATGGACAAACAGGACAGATCAAAGATATTCTTGGACGGACTTATGAATACTGTCTTTCTAAGTTTGCCGAGCGGGAAGGAAAACGTGCCGGTGAATTTTTTACTCCTTCCTGTGTAGTCAAGACGTTGGTTGAGATTCTGCAACCGACGCAGGGTAAAGTTTATGATCCTTGTTGCGGCAGTGGCGGTATGTTTGTTCAAAGTGCCAAATTTATTGAAGCACACAAAGGAAACATCAACAACATTTCCGTTTATGGGCAGGATTCCAACGCCACAACATGGAAACTTTGCATGATGAATCTTGCAATTCATGGAATCGAAGCCGATTTAGGACATTACAACGCCGATACATTTTTTAGGGATTGTCACCCAACGATGCGGGCGAATTTCATTATGGCGAATCCTCCGTTTAATCTTTCCGACTGGGGTGCTGATAAACTTGTTGATGATGTTCGTTGGAAGTATGGTGTTCCGCCAACGAGTAACGCTAATTTCGCGTGGATGCAACACATGATTCATCACTTGGCTCCCAATGGTCGGCTCGGTCTTGTTTTGGCAAACGGTTCGCTTTCAAGTCAAAGCGGCGGAGAAGGGGAAATCCGAAAAAAGATTGTCGAAGCCGATCTTGTTGAAGGAATTATCGCTATGCCGGGGCAGTTGTTTTACACAACACAAATTCCGGTTTCACTCTGGTTTTTGAACCGCAACAAACCGCAGAAAAATAAAACACTTTTTATTGATGCACGAAATATGGGAACAATGGTTTCTCGAACACTTCGGGTTCTCGACGACAAGGATATTGAAAAAATTGCCAACGTGTTTGATCGTTTCCGTATTGGTAAGGCAAAAGAAGTACAAGGTTTTTGTGCAGTGACGGATATAAAAACGATCGCGGCTCATAATTTTATTTTAACGCCGGGGCGTTATGTCGGAGTTGTGGAAACGGAACAAGATACCGAACCGTTTGACGAGAAAATGAAAAAATTAACCAGCCAACTTTCAGAAATGTTCACCCAATCGCATAAATTGGAAAAAGAAATCAAAAAACAACTGGAAAATTTGGGATACGAAATCTAATAGTAAAATAAAAGCAATATTTCAGTGGAATTTCATATTTTAACGCAAAATTGGTAGGCAATCCCTTCGCTGAAAGGTCGCCTACCTTATGGTTGCCTACTTTTAACGAAAATTCCACTGAAATATTACGAAAATTTTAAAAACGTAGTCAATAAAGGATACAAAATAATTTTTATGACAAAATCAAATTGGAAACAAGTTAAATTGGGAGAGGTCTGCAATGACGTATCATACGGTTATACGGCAAGTGCGTCAAAAAATAAAATAGGTCCTAAATTTTTGCGGATTACGGATATACAAGGTGGTATTGTAAATTGGGATACAGTGCCGTTTTGCGAAATTTCCAACGACAAGATAGAGCAATATCAATTAACGAAAAATGATATTGTGATTGCTCGGACAGGCGCAAGCACAGGCGAAAATTACTTATTTAATCAAGAGGAAAAATCGGTCTTTGCATCATATTTGATACGCTTCAGAATTGACACAGACAAAGCACTTCCTTTGTTTGTCTGGTATCAATTACGAAGTCCTTCTTGGTGGAATTTTATTAACGGCTATAAATCAGGTTCGGCGAGAGACGGGGCAAATGCAAAAGTTTTAAGTGAGTATCCCGTATCTCTTCCTCCACTTCCGGTTCAACGTCAGATAGCGGCGGTGTTGTCTTGCCTTGACGACAAAATCGAACTCAACAACCGCGTCAACTCAAACCTCGAAACACAAGCACAAACAATCTTCAAAAATTGGTTCATAGAGAGTGCAAATAACTGTAAATCTGGTATACTAGGCGATATACTGGATTTAATGTATGGGAAAGGTTTGAATACTGAACTCCGAACCGGTACAGGGTATCCAGTGGTTAGTTCCAGTGGAATTACTGGTTATCATAACGAATATTATGTTGAAGGTCCAGGAATCGTTATTGGTAGAAAAGGAACACTCGGCAATGTATATTATCTCTTTGACAATTTTTTCCCGATAGATACGACATACTATATTCAGACAAAAATTCAATCGACTGGTTTATTTTACGAATATTATCTTTTACAAACATTAAACTTTAGATCAATGAATACAGATTCCGCAGTACCAGGACTGAATCGAAAAAACGCATTGTCTGTTGAAATCAAACTACCTGATATACAATTAGTTGAACAATTTAATAAATTCTGTTCGATTATATTTAAGCAAATTAAAAACAATACCGACCAATCTCATACTCTTTCATTACTTCGAGACTCGCTTTTACCGAAGTTGATAGGCGGCGAAATTAAGACACAACAAGGAGAGTGATTATGAAACGACGATATCAAACGTTACTTGATAAAAGTATTGCTGCAATGCGGGCAGCTATTGACATTGTTAATCGTCCAAAATACGGTTATCGAGAAGAAGTTTTTGTCATTTTATGCGTAAATGCTTGGGAATTATTGATAAAGGCAAAGTGGCTAAAAGACCATAATGGCAAAATTAGTTGTCTATACGTAGAAGAAAACATAAAAAATAAAAAAACAGGAGTAACAAGAAAAAAATACAAGAAAACAAGAAGTAAGAATCCAATGACACACGAATTATCATATCTTATAAGGCATTTAAATGCAAATAACGCTGTGATAGAATCTAATGTTGTCAATAATATTGAGTCTCTTATTGAAGCACGAGACAATGCAATACATTTTTTCACACATACAGCACGAATAGACACTATGATTCGGGAAATTGGATTAGCAAGTATAAAAAATTATGTTGAAATTGTTGAAGAATGGTTTGATGATAAACTTGAAGAATTTGGTTTTTGTCTTGTCCCTGTTTCTGTAGTTGATGTTCCTACTGCAATTACATCTCTTATTGGAAATCAAGCAGAAAAACGTTTCGTGGAATATCTTTCCTCAGTTATTGAAAAGCAAGACCAAAGTTCATCTAAAAGTGTTGCTATTATTTTAGATGTAAAATTTAGTAAGGCATCGGAATTTTCGAATCTCAAGTTTCAGTTGGTTTCTGATAGTGAAAATAAAATTTCTCTTTCAGAGGAAGAGCAACTGAAATTGTATCCTTTTGATTATAAGGAGGTAGTCAGCAAATTAAAAGCAAGATATTCAAATTTTTCAAAAAATAAAATGTTTAATAAACTTATGCAAGAGGTTAAAAAAGATACATCTTTACACATGGTCAGATTTTTAAATCCAAAAAAGAAAAAAACTTCACAGGATTTTTATAGTTCCAATATTTTTAATTTCTTTGATAAACACTACGAAAAGAAATAGTAGATTATATTGCTGATTTTATCAACGGTATTTTACCTGTAATCAATTTGAGGTATTGGCAAAATTCAAATATCCATCCCATCAAATTACTTTTTACACAAAAGACAAAACAAACTAACAAATGGGAAACAAAAAAATTTTCGTCTGTTTCGTTATTTCGTTTGTTTCGTATTAAAAAAATAAAAACACAACATGATAAAAAATATATTTACCGAACACAATTACGAAAACGCTGTTTTAGAACTCTTCCGTGATGACTTGGGGTATGATATTGTTTGCGGTTATGATGTCAAACGAGATTATCATTCGCCGTTGTTTGTAGAACGACTTAAAAAATCGTTTCAAAAAATCAATCCCGATAAACCCATTGAAGCAATAAATGAAGCAATTTACCGTATCACAAATTATGAGTCAAATAATCTTATTCAACAGAATATTCAGTTCACAAAATTTTTACAAAACGGCGTTGAAGTTAATTATCATTTGTCAGGTAAAAATAAATCGGATTTGATTCATCTCGTCGATTTTGAACATCCGGACAACAACGATTTTATTCTTGCCAGTCAATGGACAATCATTGAAAATGCGGAAAAACGACCTGATCTTATTATTTTTGTCAATGGATTGCCGTTTGTGGTAATTGAATTAAAATCTTGTTTCCGTGAAAACACCGATGTTTCAGAAGCATATCGGCAATTGCAAAATTATATGTACGATATTCCTTCGCTCTTCATCTACAACGCATTCATGGTGATTTCCGATTTCGTGGTAAGCAAAGCCGGTACGATTACAGCAACGGAAGACCGGTTTATGGAATGGAAAACAGTTGACGGCAGTTTTGAAGATAAACGTTACGCATCATTTGAAACGTTATTTCACGGAATGTTCAATAAAGATCAGTTTCCCGATATTTTGCAACATTTTGTTCTCTATTCCCGTTCAACCGAAAAAGATGTCAAAATTTTAGCGGGTCATCATCAATATTTTGCCGTAAAGAAAGCAATTCAATCAACCTGTAACGTAATAAATAAAACTTGTAACACTGAAAATAAAAACGGTAAGGCAGGTGTTGTCTGGCATAGTACCGGAAGCGGAAAATCGTTGACGATGGTTTTTTATTCGCGTCTTTTACAAAAGATGTTACAGAATCCAACTATTGTTATTCTCACGGACAGAAACGATTTGGACAATCAACTTTATGCGCAGTTTTGCAAATGCCAAGATTATTTGCGGCAAATTCCTGAACAAGCGGAAAATCGAACCGATCTCAAAAAACTGCTTAAAAATCGTGTTGCTAACGGTATTTTTTTTACAACAATGCAGAAGTTTGAAGCAAGCGATGAACCGTTATCAGAACGTTCTGACATTATTTTGATTGCCGACGAAGCGCATCGGAGTCAATACTCGTCTAACGAAAAAATTGATCCTGTAACAGGAAAAATCAAACTAGGCTTTGCGCGGATTATCCGAAACAGTCTTCCCAATGCGACATTTATTGGTTTTACCGGCACACCGATTTCTTTCAAAGACAGGGATACGCAAGAAGTGTTTGGTGATTATGTTGACATTTATGATATGACGCAATCAGTCAATGACGGAATCACCAAGCCAATTTATTATGAGAGCCGTGTTGTCAATCTTGGGTTGAACGAAAATATTTTGGA
>JAISBG010000408.1 GCA_031266315.1 Planctomycetaceae bacterium
CCGGCGGAGTGGCGAATCAATTCAATGTCCGAAATAACGCAACACTCAATATCGGTGATGCGTCCGGTTCCGAAAATGCGGTTACACTTTCGACGCCCCATTTTCAAACCGATGCGGGAAGTACATTGCAGTTGGATCAGACGCTAAACCTGAATCTTCACGGCAACGAAAATGTTATCAAAGGAACATTGACCGGAACCGGAGACTTAAATGTTGACAACGTTAATGTTGGAGATCAAACCGGAATGCTGAAATTTTCAGGGCAAACCTCGAATTATTCGGGAAACCTCAACATTCAATCGGGAGAATTTTGGGCTGATTCCGATTCCGGTTTTGAAACAACCGGTTCGGTTGAATTGGCTCAAGATACCATTCTTTCCGTTACCGCCAATTCAAACAAAACAAATATTATCGCAAAAAATATTAACATTGGGTACGGTACTGCCGTGATTCAGGTTAATGGTATTATCGGAACAACAAACGATTTTTGTATTTTAGAATCAGAAAATGCAATTGTCGGATTTTTTCAAAACGATCCGCAAAACGATCCGCATACAACATTAGATGTTGACTATCTTCATGCAGAACTTGGTTTTATAGATGATTACCATTATGGTGGTACTGTCGGATTAACATGGGATAAAGATAATCCAAATGACGATAACAGTACGTTTAATATTGATCCGTTTGGTGGTCAAGCCGAATATTTCAAAGTAGAGACGGTTTTGGAAGACGCAACGGCAAACGGAAAGAAGTTGATTAAAAAAGGACGGGGAACGTTGGAACTGGCTGAAGCCAATGAATACAAAGGCGGAACATTGATTGAAGCGGGAACGTTGTTATTGACCAACGCCAAAGGAACCGGTACGGGCAATGTTCAGGTTGAACGTAACGCAATTTTGGGTCTGAATTTCAACGGCAACTATGATCAACAGATTTCCGGCGCGGGACAAGTTACGAAAACCGGTGCGGAAACAACGGGTGCTCTGACCAATACCGGCAACAATTATTCCGGCGGTACACGGTTGAAAGAAGGAACATTGAGTATTGCTGACGGCAAAGTTCTTGGAACCGGTGATCTGATTTTTGACGGCGGTGTCCTTCAAACCAATTCGCCAACCAATTCGACGTCGGGAGAAACCGCTCTGACACAAAATATGACAACAACCGCCGGAAACGATGTTCGGTTTGATACGGTAACAGATTTGACCGTTAAGCAAAATTCAACGATTAGCGGTGAAGGCGGAATAATCAAAACCGGTAACGGAAAACTAACGCTTAACGGTGCTGCCGGTTATCACGGAACAACCCATATTCAGAAAGGAACGTTGTCGCTTGCTTCCATGAACGCCGTCGGTTCAGGAAAAATTATTTTCGATGACGGAACCGTTTTTGAAAACACGGACATATTAGACAATGACCGCGATATTACGTTAAACGCCGTTGCAAGCAATCAGGGAATTAACACGCAAGGAGTAAATCAAGGTGTGATTTTCAACGTCCAAACGGAATGGAATCAAATCGGTTTGATTGACGGCGACGGCATGTTGGTTAAAAACGGTACAGGAATGTTGACGGTTTCGGGTGAAAATTCGTATTCCGGCGGAACCCGAATTAAAACGGGAATCTTGGCATTTTCCGAAACCAAAAATCTTGGAAACGGACAAATTATTTTTGACGGCGGGACATTGCGGAACTTGCAGGCGATTGACGATTTTTCAATTCCCATGACAACCGCCAATGGTTCTTCCTTGCTTTTGGACACTCCGCACGATTTGACGATTACTTCGCGTCTCAACGGAGGCGGCGGTTTGACCAAAACCGGATCAGGAATACTGACATTAGCCGACAAGAACGATTATTGGGGTGAAACACAAGTTAAAGCCGGTACGCTCAAAGTGGACGGAGAACTGACCCGATCAAAGGTTACGGTTTATTCCGATGCGGTTTTAACAGGTTCGGGAACCATCGATAACGATGTGAATTTCAAATCGGGTGCGGTTTATCAATGGAATTTCGGTATTCGTGAAGAAGACTCGCCTTATTTGTACGTTATGGGAGCGGTCAATTTATCCGGTACAATTTTCCAACCTGTTACAGCACAAGCGGCAGCGCAGGAACATTATCCTGATGTGATTGACGGCTGGACGGTGTTACGTTACGGAATGCTCGAAGGCGACGCCGGTTTCCTGTCTATTGACAATGAACTAAGTCCATTTTACGATTTTACGCTCGATTATTCCACGCCCAACCGAATTAAAGCAATCGGTTATCATCGGCGCGACCCGCGACCGCTTAGTGATTCGGTGGCGATGGGAATTGTTTTGGCGCAACGGAAAGTTTATCGTCGCACTTTTGAACAAATTGACAATGAACTTCAAAACGGACGTTATCTTGGTCTCAGGTCAATACCGCTCAGACGCCAAAATCAATTTCGCGGGCAATCTCCGGCATCAACTCATCATGTCTGGGGCAATTTTTATGGTCGTACTTCGGAATTTGAAAGCAGTTATCACACCAACGATTCATGGCGGCTCAATTCGTTTGGTCTTCAGGTTGGTTATTCGTTCCTGTCAACGAATTGGTTATCGCTTGGAGTTACTGCGGGCGTGGAAATTCCGCAACTGAAAAACGGACGCGATAAAATTGATGTTTCCGACGGTTTTATCGGTTTGTATTTTGGTAAAAGAATTTACGGCTTATGGGAATTGAAAGGTTATCTTGGCGGCGGCACGCAAAATTACACCTCGTCCCGTAACGACACCAAATACACTTACCGTGCCAAATATCGCGGCGATTCATTTGAAACAAATTTTGAATTGGGACGTCCGATTCTATTCGGTACGTATCTGGTTCGTCCTCATTTCGGATTCGATCTTGAATACGCCGGTCAACAAGGTTCAACAGAAAACAAAGTCTCCAATGAATACCGAACTTATTCAAACGTTTCACTAACACAATTGTATTTTCGCGTCGGAATTGATGTTGAAAAACGTTTACCGTTGGGAGAAGTCTTTCTGGGAATCGACTACGCCAACATGATTGGCGGTCAATCGTTGCCAAGTGTTAAGGTCTATTATCCGGCGGTGAAAAGCGGAACTACTGTTCACGGAACAACATTGGGGCAAAATATTGTTTCAATTCGCGGCGGCGGGAATTATCATCTGAATGAGGCTCAGACCAAATCACTTTTCATGAATCTGACCGGCGACATTTTCGCTGACCGCGCCGGCGGTCAATGCGGATTTACAGCAACTTTCGGTTACGATTACCGGTTCTGAGATACTTTTCACGGTTAAAAAT
>JAISBG010000434.1 GCA_031266315.1 Planctomycetaceae bacterium
AATTTTTTCATAGTAAAATAGTTGGTTAATGGTTAATAATTCGTAACGTTTCACGAAACATCAAAGCAAATATTGAGTAAAATGTGTATTTTATTAAGTCCGTAGGACTTGTACATGGATAACCCCGTGCAAACGAAGTGCAGCACGGGGTTATGCCGCTACTTCTTACCGAACTGCGTCGCAGTTCAATGTAATAAATGTTTTCTGTTGAACTGCTACGCAGTTCGGTGTGTTGTTGTGGTGTTTCCCCGTGCTGCACTTCGTTTGCACGGGGTTATCCATATTAAAGTCCTACGGACTTAGGAATCGTAAGTAATGACATTACCTTGACTTTGATTTGTCATGAACAGTTACAATTATTCGTTTAAGTTTCGCACATTTTCTCCGTTAGCAATGGTCGCGTATTCACACCAGATTGTAGGATTGCAATGTTCCGCAACGAACAGAACAGAACCATCAATTAATGCGGCGTTAATTCCATTCGCGTGGTATGACCCGAATGACCGTCCACAAGCCCAACTTCCAGTTGTTGCCGGATCCATACTTCCGGCAGCGGCTGCCGCAAGCATTGTTTTACAGAGTTCGTGTTCAACGGCTTTGAAATTCGCTACATATTGATTTGCTGTCGAAATCATATAATGAGGTATGGGAGCAGACCAAGCGGTAAGTCCTACTTCATAATCACGGGCTTGATGCCTTTCAGAAATCATTGTCGAGTTACTTGTTCCGTCTTCAATCGAAGAAAATGTTTCAAAAAACAATTGCTTACTTCCGCCATTGGTACAAAGTCCAACCATGTGGAAAATACCACGATAGTTTGGGAGAGTTGCGTGTCCGCCGGTTTCCCACCACCAATTCGCCCAACTTCCTGTACGCCCGCCAATTCCCCGATAAGATGCCCGATAGAACGGATAAGTTGTGTAAGTACTATTCGTCATTTGTTTTCCGGCATCCACATCACTGGGACATATAAATGTATCAACTTTAGATTGACCAACAATGTAATTTTTACCTTGATTGCCAATCGCCATATTAACCGTATTATCGAACATCCAAACACGCGGACAATAATTCGCCCATAAAGATTGTTGTTCAATAAAGGGAAGAAGTGCCACCGTCCAAGGAGTTCGAAAACGTGTACTATCGGCTGCTCCAGGTTGGGTGGTATTGTTGTCGGCAACACATCCGCCGGGGAAATGTTGGTGAACATCGTGGTAATTGTGGGCTCCTACCGCAAGTTGTTTCAGTTTATTGGTACAACTCATTCGTCTTGCCGCCTCGCGTGCCGCCTGAACTGCCGGTAACAAAAGAGCGATTAACACCCCGATAATCGCAATTACCACAAGGAGTTCGACCAATGTAAAGCCGAATGGTGAAGAACGAATTAAAGAAAAAATATTTGAAGAGTTGTGTTCGTCAAGAGAGAACTCTTCGTTTAATTTTTCCTTTTCACTCCATCCGGCCCCCCCCCCCCTCGTTTCCCCATTTTAACATTTGACTTTTCACAGAACTTTTTACCGGATTGTTCGGTGAATTTTCCAAAGCGGTTTCTACTAGGTTTTTCATCGTTATGTTCCTTATTTTACAAGGTTTTAGAACTCATCGCAAAACGTTTGCCGCAAAACAACACGGCAAAAAAGCGTAATGCAGGTTCAACAATTTCAGAGTTTATACAAAGTAAAACCAGAAGTCAAGAGAAATCTTTCTTTTTGAGAAAATTTTGTTGTTTTAGAGGCATTACCAGCAGGTCAATCAAGGTAGGCAATCATCAGTGGGTGACCTTTCAGCGAAAGGTTGCTCACCCATTTTCGCCGACTGTGAGACGGCAAGTAGTGTTGCCTTCTGTTTTGGAGTCAAATAACGACTCATTATTTTTTGACGGCAGCGGCGAAGAGTGAGGCGAAGAGTGGGTGTGGTTTTGTTGGTTGCGACTTAAATTCCGGGTAAAACTGGACAGCCTCAAACCAGCGATGTTTCGGTAACTCAACCGCCTGAACCCAAAGACCATCAGCACTTTGTGCCGAAATTTTCATAGCAGAATGTTCCCATTGATCACGGTAACGATTATTAAATTCGTAACAATGCCGGAACCGTTCCGAAGTCAACGGACGGTTTCCATAGGCATCTGAAATTCGTGACGGCAATTGAAAAACAACAGTGTCCGCTCCGGTTTTTTGAGAACCTTCACGCAATGTAAAAGAATGTTGTCCGTCAAAACGGTGTTCGTCACGGAGACAAATCACCGGATGCAGTGTATTTTTATCGTATTCCGTCGAATTGGCACCTTTCAAATTCAAAACGTTACGGGCAAACTCAATCACCGCACATTGCATTCCAAGACCAATACCAAGAAACGGAATATTGTTTTCTCGTACAATACGTACAGTTTCGATTTTTCCTTCGATTTCCGATTCGCCGAAACTGCCGGTTACAATTACCGCGTCCGCTTTTCGTAACTCTTGATGTGTTTCGTTTTGCAAAACACGGCGGCTCGGAATTCGTAACACTCGAATCCGCGCACGATGAGCAATTCCGGCATGATCCAACGCCTCACAAGTTGATTTATACGCATCATGCATCTCCGCATATTCGCCAACCACCGCAACTGTTATCTCGTGAACCGGATTCCGAATCCGTTCCAATAATTCATACCAATCGTCCAGTTCCAATAATCCGGCATCGCGAATACGAAGTTTGTCCACAATTAATTGATCCAGTTTGTGATCATTCAAACGAATCGGAACTTCATAAATCGAAAAATCCTTATCTTTTTCTTCAATCACCGCTTCCGTGTCAATGTTACAAAAAAGACCGATTTTGGCACGTTCGTCGTGTGATAACGGTACTTCGGTTCGGCAAATCAGAATGTCCGGCTGAATACCAATTTGACGAAGTTGCCCGACACTGTGTTGAGTTGGTTTGGTTTTGAGTTCTCGGGCTGCTTTTAGAAACGGAATTAACGTCAAATGAATATATAAACAGTTTTCTTTACCAACATCAAGCGGGAATTGCCGGATTGCTTCCATGTGAGGCAAACTCTCAATGTCACCGACCGTTCCGCCAATTTCAATAATCACCACGTCAATTCCATGACCGCCAAGACGTCCAATACATTGTTTGATTTCATTTGTTACATGCGGAATCACCTGAACTGTTGTCCCTTGATATTCCCCGCGCCGTTCCTTCTCAAAAACCCGCTGATAAATCTGACCGGTTGTCCAACTGCTGTTCCAAGTCAAAGGCGTATTTGTGAAACGCTCGTAATGACCAAGATCAAGATCGGTCGTACTGCCGTCATCCAGAACATAAACCTCTCCATGTTGTGCCGGTGAAAAAAGTCCCGGATCAACATTCAAATACGGGTCTAGTTTTTGTAACCGAACCGTTAAACCGCGATGTTCCAAAAGCATCCCAATCGAAGCACTGGTTAAACCCTTGCCAAGAGAACTAACCACACCACCCGTAACAAAAATATATTTTGTCATAATTTTTTTATTTCAAAATGTTTGTAATTATTCAGAGGAATTTTCGTTAAAAATTTAATAACCATTCACTGAATTGATGAGATTACTAGGAAAAACGTTAGCCCGATAGGGCTTTATTTTGATAACCGCAGGTCTTTGACCTGCGGGAAGTCGCCACCTCCGTCTCTGCCTGAAAGGCAGAATTTTAAGGTATTATTTAAAAAATTTAAAAATCTAAAATCCTGCCTTTCAGGCAACGTTATTGGTGTTCCCGTTCCGCAGGTCGTTGACCTGCGGTTATGAAAATAAAGCCCTATCGGGCTATTCTATTTTTCGTATCAATCCGACAAATCGTTACACGAACTTTTAACGAAAATTTCTCTGAAATATTACAAATATTTGAGGTTTGTGTCGCACGTGATTGACCATGCAGTTTTCATAATTCACGATTCATAAATCACAAACTCCAACATTATTCCTCTCTGATTTTTTTTCGTTCCAATTTCTTTTGTGAATTGATTGCTTTATTTTCGAGACGTTTTCTGATGGAACTTTTTGTTGGGCGGGTTGGAATACGGAATTTGGGTTCTTTTGCCGCTTCTCGGAGCATTTTGCAAAGTTTTTCAAGACAATCCGTTTTGTTTTTCAAGGCATCACGGGTTCGTTGGCTCGTAATAATAATTTCGCCATTGCCAGTCCAGCAACGCGGAAAAAGTTTTTGAAACCGCAACACAACCGATTCCGGCAAACTTGTTTCAGGATTCCACCGTAAAACCGCTTTACTTGCCACTTTGTTGACATTTTGCCCGCCCGGTCCGGAACTCCGAACATAAAAAAACCGTAACACGTCCGCCGGAATTCGAATATCTTTATTGACGATAAGATATTGCTCTGACATAAAAACCTTAAAAACCTGACTCAAAATAATCGCAACAATTTGTCATGAAGACGTAAACCGCCGCCGAATCGTTGTTTTAACTTCGTCGATCCAGAGACGGCGTTCGTCCGGTGTACTCAAGATTATTGATTCGAAATTGCGGTGTTCAAATGACCGGGAACCCAACACTCCGAATATAATTACTTTCCAAAAAGTTTCAACCGGATTACCGTACACATTCACCTCAATATCGCGCGGAGTGTTGGAGGTTGAAAAAACCTGAACGATTTTATCACCGATGTACGAAACCGCTCCGTTGGGCGTAAAATTATACACAGAGTTTTGCCGGAAAACGCGGTCAATCCATCCGCGTAAAATCGCCGGTGCACCGCCCCACCAATTCGGATGGACAAAAACGAGTCCTTGAGATTCACGGAGTTCGGCGAGATATTGCCGCAAAAATTCCGGCAGTTCCGATTCGTCCAATTTTTCTTCGTCAACCGGCAACACCGGATTAAATCGTTCCAAATATAAATCGTGAAACAAAACCTCATGCCCCAATTCCCGTAATGTTTGTGCGGCAGTTTCCGCAAGAATATGATTAAAACTATCCGGTTTGGGATGAGCGAGAATAAGTAAAATTTTCATAGAAATTCCTGATAATAAAAAAAATGATAATATTTCGTTGGAAATCTCATTATTTTTGCAACAATAATTTGGGCGATGTTTCGCCAAAAGGCTTTCACCTCCATCGTGTCGGCGTATTCGCCAACGCAACTCTATTGAATATTAACGCAAAGATTTGTTTATTTCAAGACCTGTTTGGAAATATGGAGCGGAAAAAATGGATTTGTTGCCGGATTGGTGTAATTATTCAGAGGAATTTTTTTAAGAGTTGGCGATAGCGATAGCCGACTTTGCTCCTGTTGACAGTTAGTAATCTGACTCAAAATGGAAGGCAACATATTGCCGTCGTTAATCTGATTCACTGTCGCGAAAATGGGTGGGCAATCCGCCCGCTGGGTGGTTGCGCCGGTTGAGTCTTCATTTTGCCATCATTAATCTGATTCACAGTCGGCTATCGCCGACGCAACCTTTTAGCAAATAGCAAAAGGTTGCCCACCTTATGATTGCCTACTTTACAAATTCTGGAGACCTTGTTACAGTTACAAGCCAACATACTCGGAATAGATTGATAACGCTTCTGTTTCATCACGGGCGTTTTCGATTATAGCACGTCCGTCCTGAAAAATCTGAATATGGTTGCGTCCGTTGTCGAAATTCAACATGAACGGATAAACTTCAATTTTCGTTCGGTTATCCGAATTTTTTGCCAATTGCTCTGCCATCATTTCGAGAGGAAGTTGTGCGGGTTTCGACGGCATCACCTGAATGGAATTACTGCCGCAAAGCCGCGTAACACGGGAACCGCCAAACCGGTTGAGAAATTCGTAACGGCGATGAACACAGACAGGGCAGTCAATGTCTTTTTCAATGCGAATCGTTTTGAACCGGTTGTTCCATAAATCCGCAACAAAAAGTCCGTTACGGATTTCTGTTGATCCTGTTAAAATTTTAACCGCTTCCGCAGTCTGAACGGCGGCAATCATTCCGGTTGCCATATTCAACACTCCGGCAACTGCACAAGATTGTCCGGCTGCCGAACCAGATTCAGGCGACATGAAACACCGTAAACAAGGACGATTTTCATCAGGTAACAAATTCATGGACATTGTTTCCGCACCCAATGCCGCACAATAAATCCAAGGTATTCCGAATCGGTAACAGGCTTCGTTTACCAAAAACCGTGTTTCCCAATTGTCCAGACCGTCGAGTACCAGATCAACTTTTTCGAATATTTGTTCGATATTCGCTGCACTAAGTTCAGCAACAACCGGTTCCAATATGATTTCCGAATTGACTCGGCTCAAATGGTTACAAGCCGCAACCGCTTTGGGATAACGTTTTTCAGCGTCTTCTTCATTGTAAAGAATTTGTCGTTGCAAATTATTTTTTTCAACGTAGTCCCGATCAATCAGCCGAAGGTGTCCGACACCGGCACGGCAAAGAAGATTGGCGGAAACCGATCCCAACGCTCCCACTCCAACCACCGCAACAGTTGCCTCCAACAGTTTTTTTTGACCAATCCGACCAAGACCGGAAAAAACAATTTGACGTGAATAACGTTCCATAAACCGATTGTACTCCGGTTCAGAATGATTGCAAGTATACCGTAGCCGGTAAGGCGATAGGCTTCGCCCTTGAACAACCGCTTCACGTTGTTGCGCTTGCGTGTTCAGCTTCTTGAATTTTAAAACGGCTTCAGCATACACGGCATCTGTCTATTTATTGTAATTATTTTATTTTAAAATTCAGTTTTTGCAGGGACACACAGCCGCGCGTCCCTACGCAAAAACCAACAAATTCTGTAAATCACGCCGTAAAAACAATAACGGAGTTACGGAAAATGAGTATTTTCTGTAATAGTTATTTGGGCGGTTTTTTTCCGTATTGGGCTTCGTACTGAGCAACGAATTTTTCTTTGCGGCTTGGATCGCAAATGAAACATTGCGATTCCGCGCGGTTGTGTTCCTTGCACCAATCGCCAGCCTTTTTGAGTTCCGCCGCAACTTTACCGTTGCAAAGTGAACAAATCGCTTCCGGTACTTCGTGTTCTACGCACCAACCATCTACCTCATGTCCAGCTCCTTGCGGTACAGAAGACTCGGAGTGATTATGACCATCACCTGCAGTGTGTACATGAGCATCACCCGTCGGCGCATTATCCGCCGGCTTGTTACAGCCAAATAACACCAAACCTAAACCCAATACCAACAACAAAGTCATCTTTCTCATTTTGACCTCCTAAATTCACCCCAAAGGGTTCATTGTTAAAGTAAAAGGTAATACACAAAAAAATAATCGTTGCGAAAAATCATTACACAATAAATCCAACACCACGATCAAATCCCGAAACATTCGAGATTAAAATATTACCCTTGTTTCCATAATTTTCGTTCCCAATTCAACCGCTCCAGAAATTCAATAACGAATATCCGTTATCCAACATACACCGATTCATTTTTGTTATTTTTATTTGTCATAGTTTTATTAAAGTTGGTTTTAATAGAATCGTTAGTGTGTGATTAACTGTTGCGTTTAATTGCGCATTAACGGTTTTATTTTTTTAAATTATTTTTTGGAGTTGAACACCATATACAATACACGTAACACCAACAATGACATGATCATTGCGCCGATGACGCCGCCGATGACAACAGTTGCGAGTGGTCGTTGGACTTCTGCGCCGACTCCTGTGCTGAAAGCCATTGGCAGGAATCCGAGACTTGCTACCAATGTTGTCATTAACACCGGACGTAAGCGAGTTGTTGCCGCCTTTGTTACAGCTTCTTCCAACTCCAAACCTTTTTGCCGGAGTTGCCGGATATACGAGACAAGAATCATGTCGTCCAAAACCGCAACACCGGACATGGCGATAAATCCGACCGCCGCCGAAATTGAAAACGGCATGTCCCGTATCCATAACGCAACAATACCGCCAATCCACGCAAACGGAATACCCGTAAAAACACGTAACGAATCAATCCAGTTTCTATACGTTAAATATAATAATCCGAAAATCAAAAAAAGCGTTATTGGAACAACAATCATTAACCGTAACTTTGCCCGTTCAAGTTGTTCAAATTGTCCGCCGTACTCAACACGGTAACGCGGTGTCGGCATCATTACCTGTGCCGCAATTTTCTTTTTTGCTTCACTAACAAAACTTCCGAGATCACGACCGCGAACATTGGCGGAAATCGTAATTCGCCGAACACTCCATTCACGCGAAATTGTTGACTGTCCCTCCACAACTTCCACCTCTGCAAGCCGTCCCAACGGAATTTGCGCACCATCAGGCGTTAAAACCGGTATTTCCGCTACAGATTTTGGGTCTGCCTGATATTTATCCGGTAACCGAATCACAAGCGGAAATCGTAACTCACCATCAAGAATCTCACCAACGACCTTACTGCCTATCGACTCCACCAACTCCAAAACCTCTTGAGCAGGTATCCCGTAAAAAGCAAGTTGCTCCTGAATAACCTTTATCTGTAACATGGGTTGCCCTGTAATTTGTTCAACAGAAACATCTGCCGCACCCGAAATTGAATTGAGTATCTGCTCAATCTCGCCAGCCTTGTCAACCAATAAATCGAAATCGTCCCCAAAAAGTTTCACCGCCAAATCAGCACGAATTCCAGACGCAAGTTCATTGATCCGCATTTCTATCGGTTGCGAAAATCCTAAACGTTGTCCGGGCATATCGCGCAACGTTAATTCAATCGCCTCCGTCAATTCCGCCTGCGTCCGCGCACGTGTCCACTCCGAACGAGGTTTCAACGAAACAAAGATATCCGTCAACTCAATTCCCATCGGGTCTGTACTAATTTCAGCCGTTCCGATTCGACTCCAAACATTGTTAATTTCATTGGCGAATTCTTGCAACAATACGTTTTCCATTTCCGTATTGTAACGAACCGACTCCCCAATATCTGTTCCTGCCGGTCGGACAACACCGACAACAATAGCCCCTTCCGATAGCCGCGGTATAAATTCCGAGCCAAGATGCGGCGCAATCATGCCAAACGCAATAATCAATACACAAACCGCAAAACCAAGAATTGCCAGTTTATTTCGCAACGAAAATCTGAGTACCGGCAAATAAATGATTTTGAAAAGGCGCATCAATAAAGGTTCGTGTTCGGATATTTTGCGCGGCAAAAAAATACTTGCCAGAACCGGCATCAACGTCAACGATAAAATCATCGAACCAAGCAACGCAAAAATTACCGTTAACGCCATCGGACGAAACATCTTGCCCTCAACTCCCTCAAGCGTAAGAATCGGTAAATACACAATCATAATTATCAACTCGCCAAACATCGTAGGCTTCCGAACCTCAATCGCAGCATCGCGAATAATCTCTAATCGCGACTTAGTACTATTCAAACCGTCCGCAAGTTTGCGCGTACAATTTTCTATCATCACCACCGAACTATCAACAACCAACCCAAAATCAAGCGCACCCAAACTCAATAAACTTGCAGCTATCCCAAATTTGTACATGCCCGTAAACGCAAAAAGCATCGACAACGGAATCACCAACGCAACTATACACGCCGCACGAATATTACCAAGAAACGCAAACAAAACCGCTATCACCAACAAACCGCCGTCAAAAAGATTTTTACGCACCGTGTCAATCACAAAATCAACCAACTCCGTACGATCATAAACGGTTTTAATTTGAATATTCGGCGGAAAAGTTGATTCGAGTGATTTCATTTTTTCCTTCATCGCCGTTGTAACACGATGGCTGTTTTCGCCCATAAGCATAAAACCAATTCCCATCACAACTTCACCTTTACCGTTGGCAGTAACCGCGCCGCGTCTTATTTCGTGACCTATAACAACATCGCCAATATCAGAAATCAAAATCGGTACACCGCCTTCTGCGGAAATTACGATTTGCTTAATTTGTTCGATATTTGTTGTGCGCCCGATTCCTTGCACGAAAAGAGAACCGCCACCGCCCGGACGACTGATGTTTCCGCCGCCGCTGTTCAGATTATTTTTTTTCACAGAGTCAATAACTTGATCAAAAGTCAAACCATGTTTCGACAATTTATCCGGATCAAGACGAATCTGAAATTGACGTTCAAAACCGCCCCACGTGTTAATTTCAGCGGTTCCGGGAATATATTTCATTACCGGTTT
>JAISBG010000441.1 GCA_031266315.1 Planctomycetaceae bacterium
ATGTTGAAAATAAAAATTTGTTATGGAAAAAAAACCGCAACAGCCGAATAAGACCATTAAGAGAAAGTGTTGTTTCATTGATTGGAGGTGAATCCAAACCAGTTGTTCCACAACAGAGCATGCTCCCAACACAACAAACTAAAAAATTTCACAAAAACAAAAAACACCGTGTTAAAAAAATGATCGTTATTTAATTATCAACCTTATTCAAGACAATTTTCTGTCCAGCTTTTCCAGTCCACCGCTGTTCCGGTTGGATACCGAACGTTATTGTCATTGATTACGCTGACCTGCTAACCCCTCCCGATGGCAGGCAAGAAAAACGGTATCAAGTCGATGACATTTGGAAACGATTACACGGACTTTCCCAATCGCGGCATTGCTTAGTTGTTACAGTAATACAAGCAGATGCTATAAGTTACCGAACGAAAATTCTACTGAATAATTACTAAAATAAACCGTTACTAAATATGACCGGACAAAACTGCGTTAAAGAGAAGACTCTTTTTTGTTGCTATTATCGACATTGATTTTCGGTAACGTTCTCGGTTTCACAGGGACAAGCCTGTACACTTCATTGAATGGTGTTGCGTCAACACTTCGCCGGAGTAACAGATAAATCGCCACACTGCTTGTCCAGAACCAAGCAAAAGCATAAGCCGGTTTAATCAGTTGAACCATGCCGCACCAGAGCAAAAGGAAATTTTCCGGCGGAGACAGTCCGTCGTATGTTTCCGGTAACGTTAAATAACCAAACGCCGGAATTGCCGTCTGAACCGGAAATCCGCCAAATTCACTTGTTAAAGCCGTGACCCCGTCAACAAAAAATGATACAAAAACAAATCCCAAAACTCCTAAAACACCGCTGACTGTCCAATAAACACAATAATGTAACGGTCTTTGATAAAGGTACGAAAATATCCGGCTCACCGCGTCAAAACCGTCTGAACCGTCAACACTCACCGCCGCAAAAAGAAGAGACCACCCAAAAAACAGCCCAACCGCAAGCACCATAATAAAAAAACTAAAAAGCAAAGCAACTGGAAACAGAATTGCTGTAATATAATTGAAAACCGGAACAGTAAAAAGCAAACCGCAAAGTTTAAGAAAAATCAGAAAAAACAACATTCCAAGAACAATAAGAATCACTGAACTCAAAAAACCAGTTCCGCGTTGTTTGATGAATTGCCAAAGTTCTCTGCCGGATTCGGATTGGTCGATAGTGAGCCGCAAAGCGACTGTCCGGCAAATCATGCCGCCGAAAAATGACCAGATTAAAAGCAAAACAAAAAACCAACCGGTAAGAACAAAAAAGGAATCGTAACCGGAATGAAACCACCTGATTCCCGCTATCGAAAAAATATCCCAAGGCACAAGAACTGAACGTTGAACCAATTGCCATGAATATTTTGCCGGATGTTCCCGAAACGAAATTGGTTGCGGCTGATTTTGAAAATCAAGAAGAGGTTCAATATAAACCGGTTTCTGAAAATTTAAATTTTTATCTCTGCAAGATTGCAACCCATTGCTGTTGCAGTTAATCCCGTAACCGGCTATCAATGTCAGAAGAATACCGATCATGGAGAGAAACAGTACACGGATTCCGGTTGCCGTATTGAAAATGCGCAATAACAAAACAATCGGTGTTAATTCCTGCCAGTCAATCCGGCGGATCGTTCCTTCGTCAAGGTCTTTCATCTTTTTTTCTTAACGTATGAATAGGTTTATGTTATAAAATAGTTTTCAAAATAATTTTGAAAGCGAATGTTTTTACCTAAAGGATTTGCATGTTCAGTTTACGATTTTAACCAATTTTGTGTAATTATATCATATCTGATTTTCTAAATAAATAGGTAACTGTTCACTGGAATTTTCATATTTTAATGTGAAAGATTGGAGGGTAATCTTTCACTATTTGCTAAAAGGTCGCGTCGGCGTACTCGCCGACAGTGAATCAGACTAACGATGGCAAATGGTGTTGCTTTCCGTGTTGGAGTCAATGCAAACTCAATCGGCGCAACCACACAGCGAGCTTTTTGATAAATAGCCCACCTCTTTTCGCATTTAAAACGAACTGTAATTAATACGCTTCTTGCTCATCGTATAATACAAAAAAATATTATATTGTAATATATCAAACTTACACCTTATTCAATGGTCTAGTTTTTGCCGTCCACCGCTGTAATTTTTGCGGGGGGTGTTTCGGATTGAGTTGTTTTGGTATATATTGGTAAATACTTTTGAGCGTTCAAAACAACTGTTTCAAATGTTTCAAATTTTTTTCCTTTTGCAAAATCAATGACAGACGTTCCAACAACACCCAACAACACCACGCCGAATCAAACCGAAACGGAAAATTTGACCGTTTCGGAATACGAACAAGTTAAAACAATTGATCTGAAAAATCTGGTTATTGCAGGAATTTTGACATGGTTTGTTCCCGGTCTTGGGCATTATTATCAAGGTCGAATGACAAAGGCGATTTTGTTTTTCCTTTGTGTTGTTCCGACATTTTGGGTTGGTTGTGTGTTGGGCAGTGGGGCGGACACGGGTTTTGCGCGTAATGTTTATTATTCGTGGCGTGTTCAAGATAAGCGTCTTTTTTTTATTCCACAGGTTTGTCTTGGCATGGCGGCGATTCCAGCCGGACTTCAGGCAATCCGAATCAATAATGGACATCCGCCGCTCTTGGGAAGTTTCATGGCACCGCCGCAAATTGAAGAGGGAGACCGAACCGGAGTTCCGCCGACTCTTACGGAAATTGTTCGGAAACGGCATTTTCTCTTTGAACTGGGAACGTATATTACTGTTATCGCCGGACTCATGAATCTTCTGGTCATCTTTGACGCCATAGACGGTCCTTTGGTTTACCGACCGGAAAAAAAAGAGGAAAAAGAAAACGATAACAATAGCGAAACCGGAAAATAATTTTTTGATTATTTATCTATTGTGCGGGAGTCAAAGAAAAAAATTTTGTTTGTATTCCCGCACAACATCAGACCGAAAACGGTTTCGTTAAAATCTTCACGTTGAAAAACGTATTCACTCCGTCAAAGCGAAATGGCTCCGACCGGACATACGTCAACACAAGCACCACATTCACCACAAGTATCAGGATCAATAAATGCTTTTCCGTCCTGATCATCTTTCAACGCAATCGCATCAAGAGGACAAGTCGAAACACATTCACCACATCCGGTACATTGGGTTTGATCAACAACAGCAGTCATTGTTTTGCTCCTTTTTTTGAAAAAATTGACCGTTGTAAATTGTTGATTGGCAGAACGAACCAATTCAATTGATAGAAACAATTTGCATCTTTTGCTTCTTCGGATCAATCCACAAACGGTCTCTCACTTAAAAACATACGGTTACAACTCAATCGCGGAAGCAGGACAAACATCAACACAGGCACCACATTCACTACATGTTCCTGTATCGACAAATGCCTTGTTGTTGTGCTCGCTGCCAATAGCAATGGCTTCAAGCGGGCAAGTCGAAACACATTCACCACAAGCGGTACATTTGTTCGTTTCAACAGTTGCTGACATAGGCTGGGACTCCTTCATAAAAAAGTAGGGTTGATGGGTTTCAAAAGGGAAAGCCCGGCATGGCTCGCCCAAATCTTTGATAATTTTATAAACTTTCCAACTTTTTACAAGACCTATTTTTGAAAAAAATCAAAATATTTTCCCCGCTCGGCAATTGCCAACGCGGTTGGAGATTCAATAAACCTTTCGGCGAAAGATTGCCGACTCCTTGAATTTTAAGGGGACAGCCGGTAAACAGAGAAAATTTTCGTTAAAGGTAGGCAATCATCAGGTGGACAATCCGCACGCTGGGCAGTCGCGCCGGTTGAGTCTTTATAGACTCCAAAGCGGAAGGCAACACCATTTGCTGCCGTTAATCTGGTTCACAGTCGGCTAACGCCGACGCGACCTTTTAGCAAAAGGTCGCCCACCTATGAAAGGTTGCCCACCTACAAAAGGTTGTCCACCTTATGATTGTTTTGTATGCCTTGAAAAACTTGTGTTGGGTTTTGGGCATGTCCGTTGTATTATCGTAAACCGAGTCGGAAGAGGTGGTCACGCAATGCGGTGTCTTCTGATAATCCTGTTTTGATTCGTTCAATCATGTGCCGGATTGTTGCCGGATCACGATTGCCGAAATATTTGGCGATTTCTTTTTGTTGTTGTCCGGTTTGCCGCCATGCCAGATAAACAGCAATACTTCGCGCTAAAGCAGTGGTTTTAGAACGGGAACTTCCACGTAAATCGGTAAGTTTCAGAGAAAAATGTTTCGCGGTTCTTTTGGCAATCGAATCCACTCCGGGACGCACGGTTTGCAGCCGGTTCTGAAGAAAAAGTTTCCAGGAAGCGGCATCGATTTTCGTGTCCGACGCAACCGCTTCGAAATACATTTGGGCAAATGTTCCGTACAACGCGGGAATCGAAATCGGCAACGCTTCGGCGATTGAATCCAGCAGAAAATCAGGCAACTGAACACGAAATGCCGCGGACAGTTCCCGCAAAAAACGTTTCCGAACCGCAAGTCCGGGAAGAAAAACCGGAATCGTTGTTCCGCCGATAAGTCTTGACGCAAGTGTTTCGGAAAAAGTTCCGCTTTCTCCCGGATAACCGGTTGTTGCAAAAACCGCCGTACCGCCATTGCGGACGAGAGCGTCCAACGTATGACGTAATTCCTCTTGCGCCCAAAGTTTATCCTGCAATTGATCCAAATCGTCAATCAACAGCAACGCCGCCTCACGATATCGGCGGCGAAAATCATCTGTTGTCCGTGTGTCGAGCGATTCGGTGAATGACCGAGCAAAATCTACCGCCGGCAACAAAAATGCAAGACGTTTTGATGTTGAAGTGGAAGTTCGGTGATTTTTCCGCCATGCGTCCAAAATACCTTGCAAGAGATGCGAACGCCCCGAACCAACCGCACCGTAAAATAACAACGGTAAACGATCCCGCGGTAAATTTCCTTCCACTGCCCACTGAACAACCGGTTCCAAAACATAGTTTTCGGGACCGATCATAAATCCGTGTTGTGAAGCGGGAAAAACCGCTTGGGACTGATTGGAATTTTCGTATTCCAACGGTTTGCCCGGAAATGGAATAAAACGAATTTCACCCAAACTCATGGTTCAAAATAGTAGGATACCAAATACAATAACTGCAAAAAAACTTAGGCAAACCGCTAATCAAAGCCGCCAACAGCAACGAAACGTAAATAGACCTGTTATACAACGTTTGCGCTTTTACGTTATTTTTCTTTTATTTTATGTAATGATGATTT
>JAISBG010000455.1 GCA_031266315.1 Planctomycetaceae bacterium
CCGTATTGCTTCTGCCGCAATACAAGGCGTTTGATATTGATTCATAAAGACAAAAAAGAAAACCATTCTCTTCCTCAAGAGTATAGTTTTTAATAATGTCATTCAACTCAACTTTAAAAGTTGTCATTTCTTAAACCTCTGACTCGTTATATTTTTTCTGATAAAAAACGGTCAAATTATTATAAAGGAACGAATGGAAAAAACAACGCGAAACTAATTTTTCGCGTGTTTCGCATTTAAAAATGTAACCGTTCCGGACTCAAGTGTATTCAAAATAACTTATTACAATTTTTGTAATATTTCAATGGAGTTTTCGCTAAAAATTTAGTAACCATTCACTGAATTGATGGGATCAATCCGATAAATAGTTACTAAAAAAATGACAAATACCGCCATACCAAAGTATAATCAAGAGATAATGATTCCTTTAGTGAAGGGATTACCTATCTTGGTTTGAAGTTCCATTTCTGTACAATTTTTCCATTGGCATCGGTAAGTGTCATTTTAGCCGGACGGATTTCTCCCGACGCTGTTGACGGGTCAAACCGAACCGCCAAAATTTCATGCGCCGCCGTAAATTCCGTCCGATAATCATGTTGTTCGCCATCGTGATTGATGTTCAATAAAACACTTCGATGCCGAATAAATGTTGGAGGAATACCGTTTTCGTGCCAAAAAAATTGTGCTTGTCCTTGCGAGTTGGAGGACATGGTCAATTCGAGTTGATATTTTCCTGCCGACAATGGTTTGGGCAGATAAAAAACAATTTGCGGGTCATTGCCGTTTGATTCGATTACCAATGTTCCGTCTTTGATTTTCAGTTCACAATCCGCGCCCGGCGTCCAACCAGCCGCCGGCGGTTTATGTACACTTCGCGGATTCGGAACCGGTACGCCAATCTTAGCAGGATCATATAATTCAGGTTTAAATTTAGGGTTCGGAGTCGGAACAACCGCTTTCGTGTCTGTAAGAAATCGCTCAATCTTGGCGTCCAATTCCTTAATTCGTTCCGGTTCTTTTGCGGCAAGATCATTTTGTTCGCCAATATCGTCGCGTAAATTGTACAATTTCCATTGATGTGTGCCGTTGAGTTCGCCGTGAAAAATACGAATCAATTTCCAATCACCGTTGTGAACCGCAACTGCAGGCGGTAACCAATCCGGTACAATTTTTGCGTAATGCGGAAAGAAAGTAAAAATCGTATCGCGTTCCAATTTTTCTCCTTTAAGAGCAGGAACAATACTGATACCGTCAAAATTTGTTTCCGGTTTCAGTCCGAGAATATCAAGAATTGTCGGAAACAAATCGCAACTCTGAATCATCTGGTCGGATTGACTTCCGTTTTTCGTAACATCAGGTACAACCATCACGCATGGAACACGGATTCCGCCTTCAAACACGGTTCCTTTTCCTCCGCGTAACGGAATATTTGAAGTCGGCGTTGTGTTGTCAACATTGTCGTACATATTTCCGCCGTTGTCCGAATAAAAAATGATTATTGTTTTATCAGCAATTTTCAAACGATCCAACGTATCCAGTAATACTCCGACAGCATCGTCCATACTGTCAACCATCGCCGCATACGTTGGGCTGTGTTGCGGGTCATTGGGGTCAACACGTTGACGGTGTTTTTCGATCAATATTTTTTTGGCATCAAACGGAGCATGAACACTAAACATCCAATAATTGAGAAAAAATGGTTCATCTTTGTGTTTTTCCAACCATTGAACAGCCTCCTGAGCCATTCGATCTTCAAGATGTTGATTGGGAACATTGGGATCGGCATCGAAATTCGTACCGGAATTTTTAAATTTCCACGGCGCAACATAACTTCCTGCCGGACCCGGACCGTAATAATGAGGAATATCCGTATCAAACCCATGTTCCAACGATGAATAGGGTTTTCTACCGAGATGCCATTTTCCGAAATGACCGGTTGCGTAACCTGCTTTTTTGAGTGATTCGGCAAGCGTGTTGTAGGTTGTATTTAAGCGGGTTGCCGTAAACGGTTGAAGTACCGGTTCGTCGGACGGCGAATGAATTCCTGTTGCCGCCGTCAAAATAACTTCCGGCAAATGACAAGAGGGCGTTGTAATTCCCAAACGAGCCGGATGTAAACCGGTCATAATACTGCCGCGCGTCGGTGAGCAAATCGGACTGGCAGAATAAGCACGAGTAAATGTTACACCACGCTTGGCAAGACGTTCAAGATTGGGCGTTTGGTAATATTTTGTCGTCCCGTAAAGCGTCGTGTCACTCCAACCAAGATCGTCCGCCAAAATAAGCAAAACATTCGGTTTTTCCAATGCCTGACACGGCAACGGAATGAAACAAAAAAAACTAACAACACACAAAGCACAAAGAAATGTAAAAATGTTTTTCATAGTAAATTGAAAAAAAAGTTAGAGAAACGAAATTTAATACATGGAAACATGTTTATACTGTGTTAGTCATAAAATTAGTATTTTCATAACTATTCAGTGTAATTTTTGTTAAAAGTTTTATGACTATTTACTTAACAGGTACAAAAAGCGGAATAGCCCGATAGGGCTTCATTTTCATAACCGCAGGTCTTTGACCTGCGGTGCAACGACAAACAACCTGCTGCCTGAAAGGCAGAACTTTAGTTAATAGTTAATAGTGGAGAGTGGGAGACGCAAGCAGATGATTTACATTTACCAACACACAATAAATCCGTTTGCGAACTATCCACTATCAACTCTCCACTAAAATTCTGCCTT
>JAISBG010000482.1 GCA_031266315.1 Planctomycetaceae bacterium
TCAATATTGACGGCGGCATTTTTGTTTGCTTCCTTAACGCCGCGTATTTCGCGAATCGGATACCAAAACTGCTCAAATTCCCGCGTTTCACCGGGACCAATCCAACTATAATCCGGTTGATTATCGGAAAACGCGCCGACCATCAATTCGAGATATTGCCCATCCTTGTCGGAGAGCATTTTTTCCCAAATCAACGACTCCGCATTATTGCCCCAGAGGAAAAACTTTTTGCCGCCGACAATATGATGATTGGCAACATGAGTTGTTCCGGCGTGTTTGGCGTGGTCGTAACCCGCCAAAAAATCGTTATCGAAATCCCACGCGAAAACGGAAGCGGGACCTCCGGTAAAACTTTTCCACCAACTTATATCTTTGTCCTTGTCAATGGGCCAACGTCGAAATTCTGTTTTGGAATGTCCGGTACCGAACTCAGTTGTCGGCGGAAAATTCACCTGATAATTTTCGTCACAGTGAACGGAAACATTTGCCCAACACAGAATTGATTGAATAAACGGAGTCCGGTTTATTATCTTGACTTTTGCTTCAATCAACGAAGAATCGGGATAAAGCGACAACCCGACCGACCATTTCAGCCGATGCCGAAATTCTGTTTCACCAACCCAGATTGTTTTACTGCCGTCGCGGTTTTCAACTGTTTTACAATCAATGGGCATAAAACTACTGGGGCGATGATGATGCGGAATATTCCATTCAACTCCGCCGGACATCCACGCACCGAGCATTCCGATCAATGCGGGTTTAACAACATGTTGCCGGTAAAAAAATTCGTAACTGTTTGTTTTATCGGTTGCCGAAAGAATCCGCCCGCCGATTTCCGGCAACACACAAAGTTGCACAAATTCATTTTCAAGATAAACGGCTTTGTACGTTTTATCGATCTTATTATCGGTTAAAACATCGTAGAGCGGGTACGGGTAAATATGCCCCTGTGCCCCCTGATAAACCCGACCGGTAAAATAAATCGGGTTCAATTCCGGTTCACCAATCTCATAAGTTGGTAAAACTAAAGGTTTGGTTTCGAGTTTGACTTCTTGAGCCAAAAGTCCGCTCGCAAGAATAAAAACAATACCCGAAACAAAAATAGTACAAAATCTCATAATATTCCTTTCTTTTTTGAAACGAATGGGTTTTGAAAAATAGGGTGTGTATACTGCGTAAGTCATAAAATTGATATTTTTAAGGATTCACTGAATTGTTCCTATTACGGAAAAGCAATCTAGCGGCAACCTCATTTTCAACCTAATTTCTCTAACGAAACTACCTCAGTAGCCTAATAGATTCCTCCCCAATCAACCTCATTACCTCATTGATTATTTTTAATGAGGTAATGAGGTTCGTCTTTTTTTGCCGTTCTTGCTACTGAGGTTGTTTTTGTTAGGAAAATTAGGTTAAAAAATGAGGTTGCGAAAACTTAATTTCGATCACTTGAAAAATACTGAACATAACACTAACGCAATATATGAAAATTATGGAACGATTTTAAAATTGATACGGTAACTTAAAAACAGCATCACTTATTTTATAAAAAAACGACGCATATTCAAGTGGGTTGTGGGCAAATATTCCGTTTGCGCGACGGACAACAGCCGTTATCAATTTTGAACAGGAATAACCATACGGTCGGGAAATTCATCTCCTTTTTTGTAATCTTTTAACTCGATTACAGTTTCGGAATTTGACGCGGAAACTTCAACAATAATTGGCGTGTTTGAAGGATCTGTCAATATTTTTGGTACGATTAACGGAGTTTTTTCTCTTTCCAACCGTATTTTATTCCCGTATGTTTCTTTTTCGCGACCGGTCATTTTTTTATATTCTTCTTCGGAAACAGTACCGGGGATTTTTACTTTTTTGTTCAGAATCACTTTAAATTTTCCCTCCGGGACTCCTTGAGCGATGTAATGTCCCTGAGAGGTAACAAGATGTGTTCTGCCTGACGAATCCGATTTTCCTCCGACAACCCAATCTCCGCTGATTGGTTCTTCGGGATACAAAAATATTGAAACATCTTTTTCCGGTTGTTCATTATTTTTTACAATAATTGTGTAGGGAACGGTATTGGGAAATCCCGCAGGCTTTTTGAGACCGCAACTCGAATTAAAAACAAATAACAGTCCTATTATCAAGAGCAAAGCAGGTGTTAATTTCATAGAAAAATCCTTTAATAAAAAATAAAATAATGAAACAAAAAAATCAGAACCTTTCAATGGAATTTTCGTTAAAAGTTCGTAACCATTGACTAAATTGATAGGATTGATAGGAAAAACATTCGCCCTATTCGGGATAATTTATTTTTCGTATCAATTCTGTGAATCGTTACACGAACTTTTAACGAAAATTCCACTGAAATATTACAAAAAATCAAAACATAAAAGGGAACGGAAAATTTTTTTGGAAAATTCCGTTCCCATAGAAACGAAACTCAAATCAAATTGATCACGGTGATTGGGATTCATCGCCGGACGCTGACCCTATTGCTCCCCAGACACCGAATCTTGAGGGGCCGGTGGTAACGCCATCGTTCGTGATTGCTCCATGATCTATTGTATCGGAAATGAAACGTACAGAACCGTCCGTCATGGAAACATTGACACCGCCGGTGTGATTGCTGGTTGCCGTCATTAATACTTGACCGTATTTGGGTTGCGTATTTTCTGCGCAGGACGGGGAATTGGGTTGGAGTACGGTGCTGAAAGCATTTTGAGGCGGTGCTCCTCTCCAATCCCAACCGCGGCAGTTGAATTTATCTTCTGCAGGATTAGTAATTTGCCTCGAATCCGCCGAATCTCTCGCGGCGAGACATTGCTGCCGTATCGTCGCTCTGTTGTTACTCCAATTACCGTCGGTAATACTGGTACCGGCACCAAGTACGGCAATATTTCCTTTGAGGTCGGTTCCATTCATGGTCGCATAAGTTACGGATTCGGAAAAAGCAACAGTGTTGGAAGTTCCGTCTGTAACAGTACTAAACGAAGTCCATTTATCATGTGGTCCCATGAAGATACCGCGTTTGATTCCATTGTTATTCCATTCCTGAGTACCGCCAAAAGCGTCACCCATACACGCCATATAGCTGATTTTTGTATGACCCGGTAAACCGGCAGCCGCAGCACCGGAATCTGAAGGCTTATTCGCGTTACCGTCTGACGGACAAAAGTAACAATTGACGGTTCCCTTAAATTCTGTTGCATCATCGTCATCAAGTGAATGACAATACGAATAGATTTGCTCGTAGCGTGCCGTCTGTTCCACGAAAGGCAACAGATGAATGATATAGGAATACATATTCCAAATATCATAAACAGGGGTTGTTCTACTATATTTTGGACCCGACTTGAACGCCACAAACGATTCGTAAGTGTCGTGATAGGTGTGCAGAGCCAGCCCCATTTGTTTGAGGTTATTGCTGCACTGCATCCGTCTTGCTGCTTCTCGTGCTGCCTGAACCGCCGGCAACAGAAGTGCGATTAACACTCCGATAATCGCAATCACCACAAGAAGTTCGACTAACGTAAAGCCGAATAGTGAAGAACGAATGAGTTGTAAGAATTTTTCGGAAAAGCATTGGGAAAAGCAACGCTTTCCGCTTTCATTTTTTAACTTTTCCCTATAGACTGCCCCCCCCCCCCTGACTTTCCCATTTTAACATTTGATTTTTCGCCAAAAACATGGCGAAAAATCCGACCAAACATGTAACTAAGTTTTTCATTGTTGAGTTCCTTATACAAGGTTTCATTGAAATCATTACGATTCGTTTGCCATAAAACAATACGGCAAAGAATGACGTATCGCAATTAAATCAGATTCAAATTTTATGAAAAACAAAGACAGATGTCAAGAGAAATCTTTTTTTTGAGAAAATTTTGTTGTTTTAGAATTTTAGGGTCATTATCAATAGGTCAACAAAGGTAGCAAATTCTAAGGTG
>JAISBG010000045.1 GCA_031266315.1 Planctomycetaceae bacterium
TATTTTTTATACTTTTATCCTTGTCGTTTGTTGTTGGTTGTAACAACAATAATCCACAAGGACGTGTTCCAGTTCGCGGTGAAGTAACTTTGAACGGTCAACCACTTGCACAAGGTAATGTATTATTTTCGTCACTTCCGGGAACAACACCAATGGTTGTAACGGGTTCACCCATTAAAAATGGAACATTTTCGCTTTCGGCGGAACACGGGCTTATACCGAATCAAGAATATTTGGTACAATTTAGTTCTGTAGAAGAAGTTCCCGGTACCCGAACAGAAACCGATGATCCAATGTCAACAAAAGTCCAAACACGTAACATTATTCCGCCGCAATACGGTACTGAATCGAAAGAAACTGTAACAGCGACAAAAAAATCACCTAATGTGTACCGTTTTGAATTGATTGGCAAAACCGCTCAATAGATATACTACGTGAGCTATGAAATTGTTATTTTTGATTACGGAATTAAAAATTAAAAGAGACTGTTACGTTTATACTCTTTTTACTTTAAAATTCGGTTTTCGTTTTTTGATAAAATTTCAAGACATGCTTGATTTTAAAGATAAAACCCACTATCCTAATATTTCTATAAAATCGAGTTTTCAAGTGTAATGAGTCAATTTTGTAAAGAAATGAGTTTCCATTTATGTTTGAAAATCAGTTTTTATATTTCATATCGTATTGGGATTTGTTATACTCAAGCCGTTTAAAATTCACGAAGCTGATTACGGAAGCGCAACAACGTGAAGCGGTTACTCGTAAGCGAAGCCTACCATCCATACCAGCTACGGTATATATGTTCCCGCAATGGTATTGTACCTCCAACAAAAACCAAACTTCAAAATGTAAGGAATAAATCGTTTCGTTTTTTATTTTAAGTTTCAATTTTATTTTAAGGAGCAAATTATGTCCAATCGTCGTGAATTTCTAAAGTACGCCGCCTTGTTCGGGACTGCGGCTACAACATTGTCATCCGTTTCCTCTTCGTTTGGAGACGAACCGGAAAAAATTCCGGCAAACAGTAACGGTAATACTTACACCGTTAATATGAATCCCATTATGCGAACACCGCCGCCACCACCCCGAACAATAACAATTCCCGATGTGGACGGGTTCAAAGTGCTTAAAGGTGATTTTCATATTCACACACTTTTTTCTGATGGTCAGGTGATGCCGCGAGATCGTGTAATCGAAGCGGTTGACAATGGTCTTGATGTGATCGCAATTACAGATCATATTGAATATCGTCCGTTTTTCAGCAAAGCCGGACGTTGGAAACTCAATGACGAGCAAGCCAACAATTTCAATCTTTGGTACGAAATTGCCAAATCTGAAGCAGATCAACGAAAGCTTCTTTTAGTTCGCGGTGCGGAAATTACAAAATCTACCATGCCGCCGGGGCATTTCAATGCACTTTTTGCGAACGATAATAATCCGATTGCTGCTGCGGTTGACGATTGGCGGACAATGCTTAAAGTTTCGATTGATCAAGGAGCATTTCTGCTTTGGAATCATCCGGGTTGGCAGGCACCGAAAAGCGGCGGTATTGAACAAGGTGCGCCGCTTCGGTTCACCGACGCGCACGAAGAAATCTATAAATTAGAGCAAATGCACGGTATCGAAATTTTCAACTATAAAGAACATTATCCGGTTGTTTCGGATTGGTGTAACGAGCGAAATCTGGCTCTTTTTGCTAACAGTGATATTCATCCGAGCGAATTGGAAGCGTACGGTATTCAAAATCCGTTACGTCCGATTACATTGGTTTTAGCCAAAGAACGAACAGTCGAAAGTGTCAAAGAAGCGTTTTTCGCAAAACGAACCATTGCATGGGCAGCGAATATTCTTTGGGGACGTGACCCATGGCTTCCGGCGTTGTTCAAAGCGTCGGTCAATATCAAAGCCGGAACGCCCGGAACATTCGAACTAACCAATACCAGCTCATTACCAATTTCCGTTACGATTGGCGGTACAATTTTCGATTTGCCGAAAAATATCAAACGTCAGGTTTATCGTGCGGAAGGTGTTCAGACATTAACTGTTACAAACTGGATGATCGGAATGAACAAACCACTCGAAATTCCAGTTAATGTATAAAGGCAACTTCTAAAAACCTTTACAAGGATTATTTTTTGACAAGATATTACATGATTTACTGGATTTTTATTTGATTTTATCCTGTAAATCTTGTCAAAAAATTAGAATACCTGTCCTGATTTACGTGATATTTTCCGGCAAAAGTCATCGGGTATTACAGCGTTGTACCCTTAATAACTCAAAATCTCAAAGTTAAAATAGACAGTTATGGCATTTCACAAGGCTGACCATCTTGTGTGTCGCTCAGTCGTGTAAGAACGGTTGGGCTGGCGGTAAATGGAATGGATCGGGTACTACCATCTCCGATGCCAAAGTTTACCACTCGCGGATGCCAACTGCCAATACTTCTACGCCATGCGGCATTTGTATCATTCGGGTCTTTGACAAGTAAACCGCCGGTAATAGTATTGCTGATGAGCCTGCCAACGTGGAGTTGTCCGGCAGCCGCATCGCTGGAGTGTAAATAGCTACCGTCCCATTTGTGGGCATCTGAAGCCGAATCGGTTTCGTTGACATCAACCCAACCTATTGCGATGTGTTTTTCGGCAAATGTCAATTGATTCGAAGTTCCATCTGTCCAATAAGCCATAGAATCCCGACATTTCCAAGAAGTGCGGTCAGTTTCCGTAACAATAGCAATACGAAAGGGACCACGGTTTCGGTCAAGTGTATCTGTTGTATCATGACCTGTTCCGTCCGGTGTTGTTCTGTAACATTCATGAAATGTCGTATCACCATTGGTTAAACTGTGAGCGGCATAATAATCGGTAGCGGGAGTGATGACCACACAATAATCACTTCGCGGTCCTCGTTCGGGTGAGTAAGAGGCAAGCGAAGGACTACGTCGGGTCGGACATTTCATAAAGGAAACAGAGCCGAAAGCTTTTCGGGATTCGTCATCCATATCCGGTGTACCACGTCCTGCAACACCTTTCCACCAAGACGGACCAATCATATAACGATAAGAAATGGTAGAATTGTTACCGGTTCGGGAAACAATCTCCTGGTAAAGTGCCTGTTGCTCAAGAAACGGATAGAGCACACAAAACACAGAAGGATAAGCATTTCCAACGGAATAAGGCGGCAAGGTGTCGCCGGTTTCGTGAAAATTGTGGACAGCGAGTCCCAACTGTTTGAGATGATTTCGACATTGCGTCATCCTTGCGGCTTCCCTCGCCGCTTGAACCGCCGGTAACAGAAGAGCAATTAACACTCCGATAATCGCAATCACTACAAGAAGTTCAACCAACGTAAAGCCGAACGGTGAAGAACGAATGGGTTGTAAGAATTTTGCGGAAAAGTATTGGGAACGCCAACGTTTTCTGCTCTCCGTTATTAACTCTCCACTGCATACGGCCCCCCCCCCCCTCGCTTGCCCATTTTAACATTTGATTTTTTTCCAAAAACATGGCAAAAAATCCGACCAAACATGTAACAAAGTTTTTCATTGTCGTGTTCCTTATACAAGGTTTCATTAAAATTATTGCGAAACGTTCACCGCAAAACAATACGGCAATGAATGACGTATCACAATTAAATCAGATTCAAATTTTATGTAAAACGAAGACAGATGTCAAGAGAAATCTTTTTTTGAGAAAATTTTGTTATTTTAGAATTTTTTAGAGTTATCACCAACAGGTCAATCAATGTGGGCAATTTTATTCGTCAAAAAGTTTCGCTGAAGGGTTACACTGGTTGACTCGTTATTGACTCCATAACGGAAGGCAACACAATTTGCCGTTGTTAATCTAATTCACAGTCGGCTAACGCCGACGCAACCGTTCAGCGAACGGTTGCCCACCTTATGTTTACCTACCTCATGATTGCCTACTTTTAACGAAAATTTTGTTGGAATATTACAAAGAGAGCAAGTAATTTTGATTTATGGTTGGGGGGTTAAATCTCTGTTTTTTTACGGTACAATGTCATGTTTCAGATTACGTTAAGATTGAAATATTACATTGATTTCTAAATATTCATTTCTGAGGATTTTATGTCAAGGAATATCAAACATATACGCAATATCGGTATTATTGCCCATATTGATGCCGGTAAAACAACCGTTACGGAACGGATGCTCTATTATTCGAACTTTGTTCACAAGGTTGGAATGGTCGATCAGGGTACAACCGTAACCGATTACGATCCCGAAGAACAAGAACGCGGTATCACGATTCAAGCCGCCGCCGTAACCTTCGATTGGAAAGACCATACGTTTAACCTTATCGATACGCCCGGACATGTTGATTTTACCGCCGAAGTAGAACGTTCCTTGCGTGTTCTTGATGGCGGTGTTGTTGTTTTCAGCGCGAGGGAAGGTGTCGAAGCCCAGAGTGAAACGGTTTGGCGGCAGGCAAATAAATATCATGTTCCACGAATCGCTTTTATCAATAAAATGGATCGCGAAGGAGCCGACTTTTATCGAACTCTCGGTCAAATCAAAAATAGGCTCGGAGCCAAACCGATTGTTGTTGCGATTCCGGTTGGAGCCGGACCTCCGCATATTCCCGAAGCGTTTCGGGCAACTATTGACCTGATTACAATGAAAATGTTCACCTTTTCCGGTGATAACGGTTCAGAGGTTACTGTAACGGAAATTCCTGACGAATTACAAGACGAAGCGATTGAATGGCGCAGCCAGATGCTTGATGATTTGTCGATGTACAGCGATGAGTTGACCGAACTACTTCTTGCCGAAGAGGAAATTTCCGACGCAATGATTCGCGGTGTTTTGCGTAACGCGACAATCAATGATATGGCGGTTCCGGTGTTATGCGGTTCAGCGTTGGACGGAATCGGAGTTCAGCCGGTGATGGATGCGGTGAACGATTATTTGCCGTCGCCGTCGGATATTCCCGATGTTCAGGGGCAAGACCCGACACGTCCCGATTGTCCCGAATTATCACGCAAAGCCGACCCGAATGAACCCTTCTGCGGACTGATTTTCAAGATTCAAGCCGATAAACACGGTGATTTACATTATATTCGGGTTTATTCCGGTACGTTAAAACAAAACAGCCGTGTTTTGAATCCCCGTGAAGATAAAAAAGAAAATGTTCCGCAACTTTGGCGTATTCAGGCAGACCGTCGGGAACAGATTACGGAGATTTCCGCCGGAGATATTTGCGGTGTGATTGGTTTGCGGTTTTCCGTTACCGGCGATACACTTTGCGATGTGAAACATCCAATCCTGTTGGAATCGATTGTCTTTCCTGAAACGGTTGTTTCAATGGCGATTGAACCGAACTCGGCGGAAGAGTATAAAAAATTGAAACAGGTTCTCGATATGATGAAACGCCAAGACCCGACATTTCGCGTTCACGAAAACGAAGAGACAAGTCAAATGCTGATCAGCGGAATGGGGGAATTGCATCTTGAAGTGATTAAACACCGGTTGTTGCGGGAATACAAAGTCAATGTCCGTGTTCACAATCCGCGTGTCAGTTACCGCGAATCAATTCAGCGGGCGGTGGAAGTGCAAGGTCTGTGCAACAGAAATCTTGGCGGGCAAAAACATTGGGCAGAATTAAAACTCCGGCTGGAACCGTTGACCAATTCCGGTCATGACCGTCAAGGGGCGGTTGGGATTTCGTCGGAATATTCGGACGAAAACTTTGACCGAATGTATAAACAGATTGTTCTCGAATCAATCCGCGAAGAAAGTTTGGGCGGCGGACAACTCGGTTTTCCGTTGATGAATGTACGGATTACATTGCTTGACGCTCAAATCAGCGAATCCGAATCAACTGAAACCGCATTCCGTATTGCTGTTTCGGACGCGTTTCACAAAGGATTACGCGAGGCGGGAATCGTGTTGCTGGAACCGATTATGAAGTTGGAAGTTTTGACGCCGGACGATTATGTCGGCGACATTGTGAGCGATTTACAACAACGGCGCGGCGTTGTAACACAAACAGAAGTGCGCGGACATCTCACCGTTATTGAAGCGGAAGCACCGTTAGCGAATTTATTCGGTTACACATCGGCGGTTCGCGGTTTGTCGCAGGGACGTGCCGGCAATTCGATGGAACCTCTAACTTACGGTCCCGCTCCGCCCGATGTTGTCAAAAGTTTTATGCTGGAATAAATAGACTCATATACTCAAGCCATTTTAAAATTCACGAAGCCGAACACGGCTGTAGTATCCTACGAAAAACGATGAGAATCTGTATTTATTGTGCGTCGAGTGCATTGGTTCATTCTGTTTACTTTAACGCGGCGGAACGGCTTGCAACGGAAATGGTACGGGCGGAGGTTGAGGTTGTTTATGGCGGCGGGACAATTGGTTTAATGGGGAAAATTGCCGATACGGTTTTGACATTGGGCGGACAGATTAAAGGTGTGATTCCGAAATTTATGGACGAAGTTGAATGGACTCACCCGAAATTGACAGATGTTGTATTTACGGAAACCATGAGCGAACGAAAAAATAAATTGATCGAAAATGTTGATGCGGTTGTTGCGTTACCCGGCGGAACCGGAACGTTGGAAGAACTTCTCGAAACGATTTCACAAAAACGGCTTGGTCTTTTCTCCAAGCCTATCGTTATTCTCAACACGAACAAATTTTATAATCCGCTCAAACAAATGCTCGAACAATGTGTTACGGAAAATTTTATGAGACAAAAACATCTTGCGCTCTGGTCTTTTGCCAATGAGCCGGAAGAGGTGTTACCGATTATCCGAAACACAGCGGATTGGGATAAAAACGCCTTGCAATCCGCTGTCGTCCGTTAATAGACTCGAACCGTTTTAAAATTCACGAAGCCTGATGACAGCAGCGCAACAACGTAAAACAGTTACTCAAGGGTGAAGCTTACCGGCGACGATATAAAACGAGAACTGAATTTTACAGTGTAAGGAATAAATGAAACCGTTAATAAAATATCGCGGCGGAAAATCAAAAGAGATTCGGTTTATTCTTTCTCATATTCCCGATTATCGCGGTCGGTATATGGAACCGTTTTTCGGCGGCGGAGCTTTATATTTTTATCTTGAACCGCAACAGGCAATCATCAATGATATTAACGCAAAACTCATGTCGTTTTACATGGGTGTTCAATCGGATTATCCAGCGTTACGAAGAGAATTGGACGAAGTTGAAAAAATTTACGATACGAATCAGAAACAGTTTAACGCTTTGAAACAAAAAACGCCGGACAAACGGATTCCTAATAAAAACGAGGAATTTTACTACGCACTTCGTGACATGTTTAACGGAATTGCGAAAAGGCAATACTCGGACGCGTTGCTTTATTTTTTCATGAACAAGACGGCGTATTCCGGTATGATACGATATAATACCAAGGGTGAATTTAATGTTCCTTTTGGTCGATATAAACACTTTAATACCTCGTTGATTACCAAACAACATCATCAACTGTTGCAAAACACCGAGATTTTTAACAACGATTATACGGCAATTTTTGATAAGGCAACTTCTGATGATTTTATATTTTTGGATCCGCCGTATGATTGTATTTTTTCTGATTACGGCAACGAAGAATACAAAGACGGCTTTAACGAAGAGAGTCATATTACACTTGCGGAACAGTTCCGAAAATTGAAATGTAAAGCGTTGCTGGTCATTGGCAAAACATCGTTGACTGAAAAACTGTACAACGATTGGATTGTTGACGAATACAAAAAAGAATATGCCGTAAATATCCGCAACCGATTCAAATCAACAGCAAATCATCTCTTAATTGCTAATTATAAACAGTTTTCCTGATTCTATCGGATTAGGTGTCTTCCAACGGAATAGTAATTTTCGTTAAAGGTAGGCAATTATCAGGTGGGCGACCTTTCGCTGAAAGGTCGCGTCGGCGTACTCGCCGACAGTGAATCAGATTAACGATGGCAAACTCTATTGCCAACCGTTTTGGAGTCAATAGCAAACCAACCGGCGCAACCGCCCAGCGGGCGGATTGCCCACCTCTTTTCGCCGACAGTGAATCAGATTAACGATAGCAAACTCTATTGCCAACCGTTTTGGAGTCAATAACAAACCAACCGGCGCAACCGTCCAGCGAACGGATTACCCACCTAACTTTTCCTACTTTTCTTGTCGCCTACTTCGTTGTTGTCCACCTTATTTGCGCACTTTTTATTTTGGTCTTGACAGGTAATCACAGAATCTTTATAGTCCGTTGATTGATAACCGAAATATTTTTGCAACCTGTTGCGGCAAGCGAGCGTAAACAATAAACCGGAAAAACTAAAAAAACCAAAAAACAATTTCAAATCAAAAAGTATCGCTGAATAATTGAAATTGTTGAAGTGTGAGAGAGCAATGGTGATTTCAAATTCTAAAATAATCAATTTTTTGTTAACAGTTTTCATTTTCGCAATTGTTATTGGTTGCCAGTCGAATCTGGCGTTGAAGCGGATGCAGGCGAAAAACCCGTTGGCAAAAAATTCAGCCAAAACGCCAACGAAAATGGTTGACGTCTGGAACACTTACGCGCAAACAACCCCAGAAGGCAAAGTTCTTCGCGGTATCGCGGGACGGATTCATTTTTACAATGATTACAAAAAAAAGCAGGCAGTTAAAGTCGATGGCAATTTAACCGTATTCGTTTTTGACGGCAACGAAAAAGATCCGGCTCATGCAAAACCGTTGAAAGTTTATCAATTCCGGTCGGAAACATTGGATAAACATTATGCGTTTAAGAAACCGCTTGGTCATGGTTATGATTTTTTTCTGCCGTTTGACGAGATTGGCGGCGAGGAAAAGAATTTGTGTGTGATGACGCGGTTCGATGACCGGTTGGAACAAGCGTTAGTTCTTTCACATCCGGTTGTTACGGTTCTCAAAGGTACAAGGCATGAAGTTCCGGCGGCGGAAAGTGCGGTGCAGGAATTTTTGGCGAATAATTCAATTTTGATGAAGGCAAACCGCGAACTGGCAGAACAGGCACTTCCTTCCAATATTAGACAAGTTGGCTGTGAACATGAACAATCCGG
>JAISBG010000527.1 GCA_031266315.1 Planctomycetaceae bacterium
TTCGGACGTCCACCGCAAATCCGAATCGCCGCATTCGGCAAAATTATACGGAATAAAACAACAATCCGTAAGGCTTCTTCAAAATGAAGCGGTTCACGGTCAGCAAACGGCGTACCGGGAATAGCGTTATAAAAATTCAACGGTACGGAATCAACTCGCAATGTTTGGAGTGTTGAAGCCAACCGAAACCGATCCTCCCATGTCTCTCCAAGCCCAAACAAACCACCGCTACAAACCTTCCAACCAAGTCCTTTGGCACGTTCCAAAGTTGCAAGCCGGTCACGCCAATATTGAGTGGTACAAATTTGCGGATAAAATTGTTCGGAGGTTTCCAGATTATGATGATACCGTTCAAATCCGGCTTCTTTCAACCGCGCAAGCGAATCAGAATCCAATTGACCAAGCGACGCACAACAAAGTGAACCAGCTGGAGAATCAGCAAGAACTTGTTCTGCCGATTCGATAATTGTACGGAGTTCTTCCTTCGTCGGTCTGCAACCACTGGCAACCCAACCAACACGGGAAATCCCTTGTTTCCATAATATTTGTGTCGACTCCATCAACTCATTGGTATTGCGAAGCGGATAAATTTCCGTTCGGGTTGAATAATGAACACTTTGCGCACAAAAACGGCAATTCATCGCACATCGACCGCTTTTGATATTAACTATAGCGCAAAGATCAATTTTGTTACCAAATGTTGCCGTGCGAACCCGTTCAGATTCACACAATAATTCTTCCAATGGAGCGTGTTCAATATCAGTTAACGTGAATTGCATCAGATGTTCCTTTCAAAAGTAAGCAATTTTTTGATTCTTTGTAATATCTCAAAGGAATTTTTGTTAAAAATAAGCAATTATCAGGTAAGCGAACATAAGGTAGGCAACCGTTCGCTGAACGGTTGTGTCGGCAAAGCCGACAGTGAGCCGGATTAACGAGGGCAAATTGGGTTGACTTCCGTTTTAGAGTCAATAACGACTCAACCGGCGCGACCTTTCGGCGAAAGGATCGCCCACCTCTTTCCACGTTAAAATATGAAAATTCCACTGAATAATTACTAATTATTAATATTGTTTTTTATGGAAAATGAGGTCATTTGGTTCTGGTTTTCGTAGGATTTTTCGGAGTAGCGGCAACCAGAATGTTTTTGCGGAATAGAGAAAACGTGATTTCAAGCCGTTGTGGAAAATTTGGAACGTTGAATGATTGAGGATGTTGTCTGACAATTTTTCTTTGTAGTCGTAGGTTGTTCCGCAGAAGTCGAATTTTTTTACGCCGGTCTTGATCATATTGTCCAATTCATGTACAAAAAGAATCATGCCCGGCGCAATTTCGCGAAATTTCACATCGTGATCGTTTATCAGAGAAAAATAGGTATCCTTGTTTTTCAAAATATATCCGGCTGAAATCGGTACAGAATTTAATATTGCCGTCGCAATAATAACATCGCCGTATTCGCTTAAAACGGACGTTATTTTCTTGTAAAATTCGCGATATTGCGGATTTGAAAATTCACCCTTCCAACTGTGCCGATGCACCTCAAATAATAACTCCAAACCCGTATCAATTTCTTCCGGCTTCTCGAAAAATTGTACTCTTTTTGCGTCGCCGTACTCTTTGAATTTACGCATTCGCCGCCGCAAATCCTTGCGGGTTTTGCCGTCAAGATTTTCAAAATAATCGTCCAACGTCCCAGCCAACTCAATAAACGGCGCCTTAAAACCCTGCCAACGTATCACCGCCGAATATGGAATATTTTCCTCCAGACAAAATTTATGAAACGATGAGGTTTCAGGAATATTGCCAAGTTCAATCATGTCCCAAATACGATGCGTGTTGAAAAGTTCGTCAAAAATTGTACGGAAAATTGCGGATTGATTTCCATTCGTATCAAAATAAATCATGTTTCGCGGCGACATTCCAACATCGCAAAACATGAGCGTCCGATACGAAATTCCGCAAGACTTTTTTGTCCCGCTAACTAACGGCAAAATACCCGTCAACTCGTTACCGTCAAACACTGCCGTTACCGCAAGCGTCCAACCTTGAGGCTTGCCAAAATGTAACCACGAATGATAAAACCAATCCCACGAAAAAAACGGCATATTTATTTCCGAATTGTTTCGAATAAGATTGTTCCACGAATCCTTGAGTGAAACGAGTTTTTCTTCTGTTGTTATCAGATGAGTTTGCATTATTTTTATTTTGATAATAAGTCAAGAGCAATCGCGTTTCCGCGTTGGAGCCGGAAGTGTTTCCATTTTCCTTTTTTCGGAACGGAAAGGCAATAGGTTTGTTGAAAAAAACGAACAAAATAAACCGCCGCACATCGCCGGAAACCAATTTTTTCGTGCGATTTTATTGACGGAACATTGGATTCTTCAACACAAGAATAAAATTCGTTCTCCGAATAAACCGTAAAACATTGTTCGGCAATAACAGGAAAAATTCCTTGCCCGCGACATTCCGGTTGGACGAAAACATTGGCAACAAATTTTGCGGTTGGTTCAACGGCGATTTGCAAAAGCCAAGCGTCATAACCTTCCCAATTCAAGAGATACGATCCCGTGTAAAGCCAAATAACACCAACAATTTTGCCCTCCCCCCGGGCAATCCACGCCTCAATTCCATTACGGTAAAATTCTTCATAAAATTCCAACGTTTTCGGTTTTCCATTGTAAAGCGTATCGACCATTTCCGAAACAGAGGATTCCGTACCAATAAAAATTTCAATATTTTCAGAAATATTTTTAACAATATTTTTAGGAACACTTTTAGGAATGCTTTTAATATTGGGAGGCGTTTGTTGTTGCTGTTGTCGGTCAAGATGATAAAAGAGATATTTTTTCGCGGCGAAAATTCGTGAAGGAATTAGCGCGGCGCAAATCAATTCCGCCAACAGAAAAAACTGTCTTTGATAAATTAGGGACAGGCAGGAAATAAGTTTACGGAAAATTTGAGACACGAAAATATTTTAATTTTAGGTTTGGATTCCCGCCAACGCCGTTTCAAGTTTCCAACGAAACTCAAACGCATTTGGATTAGCAATCATCAATCGCGGCAGGAGCAATGGCGAACTGTTTCGAAATACGGAGCCAAAACTTGTCAAAACGGCTGTTTTGTAGCCAAGTTTTTTTGTTTCTTCTAATGTGTTGTTATTCCATTGCGGGTCTAGGCATGGATGAGGATACGAAAAATGTTCAACTCGTTCTCCTAGTTCTCGTTCCAAAATTTCGTTTGCTCCGGCGATTTCGTGGTGAAGGGATTCGGGCGGAATGTGCGCAAGATTGCCATGCGATAAGGTATGATTGCCAATGAGATGTCCGCGCCGCCGAAGTTCCCGCGCCTGTTCAAAATCAATCATTGAGGGAGACATGGTTGAATCAATTCCGTAACCAAACCATTTTTCGAGTTTCTCGACATAATTCTCCAATTCTTCGCCAACCAGTTTAGCACAAGGATAACTGTAATAAATAAATGCTTCCCGATTTTCCTTCGGGTTACCTAAATTCCATGTTCTTTTGATTTCGGAATCCGTCAAAACCTGATTCTGACGTTTTGCCTGTTGAAAGAGAAAAACAGTTCGACAAAACCACGGAAGTTTCCGATGTTGAACAGAGTCTATCGTTAAATAAATCGCGCCGCGAATATCGTATTTTTCCATGATAGGAGCCGCAATATGATAATTGTCAGCGAAACCGTCGTCAAATGTTACTGCAACCGATCTTGACGGTAACGACCGCGAACCATTGATCCAATCGGCAATCTCGTCCAGAGTTACGGGATAAAATTCTTTGCGGAGAATACTCATCTGTTCGTCGAATCGTTTTGCTTCGGTAGTAATTCCGCTGTTGATATAATCTGCTTGCCCGTCCCGATTTTCCGAAACGGAATGGTAAGCCAAAATTAACACCGAACACGAACGCATCCGCTGATAAAGCCGCAGAACTTTGCCCTCTAACAACACTTTTTTAATTGTTTCTTTAATATCTTTAATAAACATCTCTAAAACATTTAGCCTTACAACTCCAATAAGTTTGTTTTTCACTCAAAAGGTTGCTATTAATAATTAATATTAATATCCGACGTGATACCTTTGCGAGAAAAGACAACCGATAAATTGTCAATAAGTAAA
>JAISBG010000065.1 GCA_031266315.1 Planctomycetaceae bacterium
TTACCCAACGTGATAAAAGGATGTTTTTCCTGAAAAACCTCGAATCCTTCGACGACATCCCTGCTATTCTCCGCGAACCTGATTTCGAAAAAGCGTTTCATATTGCCGAATACATCAAATTCTCACCGCCACTACAAGACGCCTACCAAAAAGACCTCATGGCATATCGTGACAATAAAAATGTCCTCGATACCGCTCATATTGAAGGTTTCGATGAAGGCAAAGCACAAGGATTGGCGGAAGGCGAAGCCAAAGGCGAAGCCAAACGGCAAGCCGAAATTGCCCGAAATCTCAAACAACTTGGAGTTGATTCCGCAACCATCGCCCAAGCAACCGGTCTGTCCATCACCGAAATCGAAAAACTCTAATCATGTAAATAATCCGCTTGCGCCCCCAACTATTCACTCCTTATCTATTCACTAAAACTGTTTTTTTCCTGTCCCGAAGGCGTTGTAATTCTGTTGTTGTTCGTGCCGGAAGTTGGGGTGTAGGGCTGTAGTGTGATTATGCATAACCGTAGGTTGCGCTTCGCTTCACCGCCGGTTATGCACATCACACCCCTGCGTGGTTAAGATTCAAAAACAAAAAATCAACGGATATTTTACCAATTATTTTACGATTTCGGCATGAAACACCAAATCCGGTAGAATCAGGAATTTTTATCCTTAAGAAAATTCCACTGGAATATTATGAAAAAAAGACCCCGTAAATTACAAGGTCTTACGAACATGAACCATTTTGGGCAAAGCAGGAATGCCGAAAAGAGGACTTGAACCTCCACCCCGTTACCAGGACTAGGACCTGAACCTAGCGCGTCTGCCAATTCCGCCATTTCGGCAAAAGATCAATATCACAATTACGTCAAAATGGTAATTTATAAATAACAAAAATTATCAATTTCATCGTCCTTAACAAAGACTCTTTTAATTTATCATATTCCCAATGTTTGAACAAGGGGCGTATCACTCAACTGCCCATGGCGGTGTGTCCGGTAAATAACGGTTAAAATCATCGACCAATTCCTGTTGATAACTACCGGCAAATGTACCGCCGAAAAATCGTTCCAATCCTTCTTCATAAAGCCGTTGCCAACTTTTTTCTTCCGCACCGGGATTGATCGGAAAAAACAACGCCTCATTCGCTAATGCCGCTTTATGGTCGCCCGGAGCATCGCCAATCATTAAAATCCGGTCTTGAGCGTAATGACCGATTTTTTGTGCTTTTTCAAGCGATTCTTTTTTTGTTCCGACTTCCTGCCCGCAAATTGCCGCAATATATTGTTTGATATTTTGCTCTTCCCATTCCCGAACCAACGCCTCTTGCGGAGTTGCCGAAACAACAAGAACATCGGCTTTATCCTTCATCTTCTCCAACGACTCCCGAACAAACGGAAACGGCGGAACGCCTTTGTCCACAATAAAATCAACTGTTTTGTTAATTGCCAACGACCATTCCAATGTCTGTATCAACCCCGGATCAGGATTCCGTTCGACTTCCGCTTTCAATGCCGGATTGCCCAGTTTGGTTTCCCGCGCCACCCAATCAATCAACGATTGCGGAATTTCAATTTTAACCCCTCGCCGTTTGACTTCCGGGCGGCGTTGCAACCATTGAAGCGTTTCAATTAACGCCGGAAACCGGTTTACTCCCCGACTCTTCGAATAAAGATTCACAAATTCAAACGCTTCCCGCGCGTATTTGCTCACACCTTGAAGATTCCAATATTTAATCGTATTCGGAACAAAACATTCCTTATGCTTCAACTCCATCGTGTCAAACGCACAACCGTCCGAATCAATACCAATCAAATATTCATAACGCGCTTTGTAATCAAAAATCATAAAATTGTAATTGTAAAGTAAAATTGTTACCGGCTTCAAATCTTACGCCATATTTTATTCTCTATAGATTCGGGTGAAGTATTGCCACTTGTTAAAATTTGACGGTTATTCCCCGATAATTTTAATCATAACCCGTTTTGGGCGGTAACCGTCAAATTCGCCGTAGAAAATTTGTTCCCAAGGACCGAAATCTAAGCGTCCTTCGGTTAACGCAACAACAACCTCACGTCCCATGATTTGCCGTTTATGGTGTGCGTCACCGTTGTCTTCACCGGTTTGGTTGTGAGCGTAACGGCTTGGCGACGGATCAAACGGAGCAAGTTGTTCAAGCCAGTTTTTGTAATCCTGATGAAGCCCCGGTTCGTCGTCATTGATAAAAACCGACGCGGTAATGTGCATTGCGTTGACCAACACAAGACCTTCCTGAATACCGCTTTTGTTCACTGCGGCAACCACTTGCGGCGTGATATTGACAAATTCCATTCGTTTCGAAATGTTCAACGTCAAAATTTCACGATAAGATTTCATGGCATTGTATCATTTATTCGGAAAGAAATAATTTCAGCACGGCAACAATCGGGAAAATAAACAAAATTAACCGAATTGACCAATTAACTAATTAATTAAAACACTCACCCGACGACCACCGCGATCAAACCGAACACTGCCGTCAGTCAGAGCAAAAAGAGTATAATCGTTGCCCATTCCAACACCTTTACCTGGGTGAAATTTTGTACCGACCTGACGAACAATAATGTTGCCGGCTTTCACCACTTCGCCGCTGAATTTTTTAACTCCGCGTCGTTGACCATTAGAATCACGACCATTGCGGCTTGAACCTTGCCCTTTTTTGTGTGCCATAATTAATAGACCTCGTTCTAATTATTTTAACTAATTGTTTTGGCTAATTGTCTTAACGAATTGTTTTGACTAAAACGATTCGTTTAGATTTCAAGTTCGCAAAACGGTGATTTTGATAAATATTTCGATAAATAATAAAATCTAAAGACAAATCCTTGCAAGAGTAATGATATAAAACTTGCCTGAATCTCATTACATTTTGATTTATTTACGCTTTGATCTGATTACACCGTTCCGGCAACCTGATTGACTTTCTAAACTAAAGAGGAGAATTTTACAGGAAAATCCATTCGAAGTCAATCTCCCCCGGATAACCGTATTGAATTTGCGAATCGTTGACGTTGTATTGATCACCGATTCGCCACCAGTTTGTTTTGAGAATTTTCCGTTTCATTGTCCGTCCTTCACCCGGTTTACCGGTGTTTGCACCTTCGTCTGCCCATTGGTAAGCGTTGGTCAAACCGCTGACATAAATTGAAAAACGGTGAATTTTAGGATCAATATCCGTCCAAAACGCAACACCCCAAAGATCATTACCGGAATCAATGGGTTTACGAGTAATACTAACAGTTGTTTCGGGAACAGCTTTCATACCTTCACGTTTCATGATTGCCGGAAGAGCAAGCGGAATAATCTGATCAATGTAAGAAACAGCAACTGTTTCGGTTTGAGTTTCTACCCGACCGGTTTCGGGCTGATTATTCGCGGTGGTTTCCAGAACAAGGTGATCTGTTGCCAAAAGAAATGACGGGATAAATTGAATGGGTTTATCTTTAGCCGGTTGCGGTTCGAACGTTCCGGGAAGGTTGCGAAGGACAAGTTCTGCGTCATGTGTTTGCGGCACGGAGGAACCGGCAACTTCCGAAACAACAACCGTATCATGGAAAATAGGCGTTTCAATTTTAGTTTCGACAGCGGAACTGATGGAACCGCCTGAATTAGTATTTTCAAATTCGACTTTGGTCAATTTTTTCTCACCGTTATCAGTTACGATGGTTCGTTCGGTCGTGATTTTTTCCAATTTTGCCGGACCGACATTTTTAACATTGTACACTAAATACCAGACGGCTTTTTTATCGAACGATCCTTCTTTGTTCGGAATATCCACATAGACGATTCGAACCGGTTTGAACGAAAACTGGAGACACCAAATATCCCGTTGATAGCGGATTTCTTTTGCCCATATTTCTTTATTGAAGCGTACATCATCTGCCAGTTCCGGCGGAATATCGGGCAATGTTGCGAGCACTTCAACCATATCCGCCCGATTATAAGCGGAGGCGTAATCAATATCCGGCTGAATTGTAATCAGAGTTCCCGGTGCCAGTCGCGGCTGCGCGGAAATTTCCTCGCCGCTCACAATATCAAAGGCTAAAATCAAAAGGGAAAAACAAATCATTTGAATAAGACAAACGTTTTTCATCATTTTAACCGCTTGAAAAATGGAATGTTGCTGAAAATAAAAATTCACCAATTAATTAAAGAGTATAGCATATTCTTTTATCGGTAGAACCATGAGGCGGACTCCATTTTTTCCGCCCATTCGCGAATGAGATAAGGCAATCCGGTTCGGTTTGCGCACTTTGTGAGTTTTAGGCAATTCTGTTGAGCAATTGCTTTTTTTACGATTCCCAAGTCCGTAGGACTTTAACATGGATAACCCCGTGCAAACGAAGTGCAGCTCGGTGTAAGCGGAATCCTAAACGTCCTAGAACTGCGTAGCAGTTCAACATATTCATCGTGCCAAGATTCCAATCAATCTTGTGTTCAAGTGTTTTCTGTTGAACTGCTACGCAGTTCGGTAGGAGGCGACAGCATAACCCCGAGCTGCGCTTCGCTTGCACGGGGTTATCCATGTACAAGTCCTACGGACTTAA
>JAISBG010000762.1 GCA_031266315.1 Planctomycetaceae bacterium
TGGCTAGAACGAAGTTACATCAGAGACCAGTAATCGAAAATAATTTAACGTTTAATCAATTAAATCAATCGAATCAAAACTACAACGACTTGGAGTTTTCCCGTCGAGTAAACTATTACCGGATTTCATTTGTCCGCTAGAATCATTCACCGAACACTAATTGATTCTAATCTGCCAGCAAGTGTTCGCCTTATACGACGGCTATTACGGCTAAACAATAATTGTTCGCAACAATCAAAAATGTTACAAAGAACAATAATAATGTTATACACTAATTGTTTTAACTCCGTAATCAGCAACTTCTTTTTGTGCGCTTAACTAAGAATAGTAAAAAAGATAGGTTAATACAAAACAATTGTCCCAGATTTAATTCGGAGCAATACACTAGCCGATTTGAACCACTTCACCGATTTCCAATTCTCTGATATAAGTTACCATAACAAATTGGAAATCCAATTCTTTCGATAGCGTTTCAATCAAATCCCGTATCGGGAACCGATATCCAACACTTAAAAATCGAAACGGTTCATCTAAAATCAATAACCTTCGATACCTGACACTCGATAGTATTAACGCCGATAACCGTAATCCAAAAGCAGCAACATCCAGTACCCCGCCCCCGCTTTGTGTCATCGGGTCATAAACTTCACCGTTACGAACAAACTGCATCACCGCTTCAACTTTACCGCGTTTTTGTTCAAATACGATCCGAAATTCATAAGCGTTTTCCCCAAACACCGCTTTCAAACACCGTGTTACAATATCCGATACCGACCGGTGAACTGTTGTTTGGATTTGAGCACATATCGCTTGCAATATCGTATTCGTATCCTGTAACACACTACGGCGATTTAACAACGTTTCATAATCGGACTTTTCCCGCTCCAACGAAACCAAAAAAGAACGACGTTCCGATAAACATTGGTCTAGCCGCTCCCGATATTGCAACAGATTATTCATTACCCACCCGCCCCATTAGAAATCGCTCCAGATACACCGGAATCAACGATTACATAAATTCGACAAAAGATACAATAAAACCAAACAACCGTCCCAGATTTAATCCTGTCCAATCCGGAACGATTTTAACAAATTAACTTAGCATACTTTCCCACTTCTCTTGGAAATTTTCGTACTCCGAAGTGAATTGCGTCTCCGCTTTTTCGTACTGGCGGCGCATCTTCGCCTGTAACTCTTGCGCCTCCTCCAACGTTTCCACACCAAACTCTGATTTCAGGTTTTTCAGAACCTCTTCAATAATACCCTGTAACTTATCAGACTTGCTCTGCCATTTGTCTATCTTGGCTTTCATGTCAGAATACTGTTTCGTTGTCAACATGTTCAAATCTTCTAAAGGTTTAACTAAAACGATTAACTAATTGTTACTTTATGTTCAACATTTGAATAAAAAAATCGACAGACCCGCTGCTTTATCTCAAACATCGATTCCCCTTTGCCATTCCAATATTGTATCACCTTCAAATTAAGGTAATCGTACATCGTAATGTACGATAACCACCGTCCCGCCTTATGTTGCGTCAACCACTGCATTCGCAACAACCGCTCCCTGTATTCCTTCAAATTAATAGGAGACCAAAAATCATTCGGCTCCGACGCCAGCATGTCCCCCTTCAAAAACGGGAATAATCTATTATCCGCTACATTATCTAACTCATACACCTTCGATACGTTAATATCTTCCAACTCATCCATGACGGGTAATCTCCAATAATCCGGTGATTTCTGTACGAACAGCATCCGATACACTGTGCATCACCATATATTGTGCAATCGCCTCTTCAATGTCAATACCATTCAACGAAATTTTCGATAAGTAATTTACAAAATTATCAATTTCTACGTTTTCCTCACTCTTTGTTTCTTGTACCTTTATCGATAAAATATCCTTATTTACCGGAACATAAACCGGCTTCACATCGCTATTATCGTACACCAAACCAACCATAGGACAATAGTCAACCTCATCAATATTGCGACGATAAAAAGTACCTCCGTTAAAAATTATTTGATGCCTATTGACTCTTTTCAAAAATCCCTTATGATTATCTCCAAAGTGAAGAATATCATAATTTCCAGCAGATTGAGAATGTTCCTCCACTGATTTTTCTGTCGGTGCCCCAGAGTACGAAAAACCCGACTGCCAACAATAATCGTGGATAACCGCAATGTGTACACTATTAGAACGTTCGGAAATTGGATGCTCCGGGTCGTGTAACGGGAACCCAAACGGAAAACCGTAAAGGAATAATGTTGTAGTAGAGAGTTCGATGGAAAGAGGTTTATCGTGCGGAATATTTATCAACTTTCCCGCTTCTACAAGAGTCCAATAAGCCGACTTTTTTATCTCCGACAACGAGTGGAAAGGGAGGTCGTGTTGCCCAGCAACAGCGTAAAAAGTTGGGGCTTCGGCTAGAACACGATTTATCAATGCGGGCGGAGTATTCCATCTATCGAAAACGTCCCCCGCTACAACAATAGGCGGATTGTCATGTTCTTTCTGTAACTCTTTTAAGAAACGTACTTGTCTCATCATCGCATCATACCAGTTCGGCTCATTGTTTCTGGCTATTGGCGGATTATGAGAAAAGTGAATATCTGATACCAAGATGGCGATGACGGTCATTGGCTGTGTTCTATGTTTAATTTGATTATGTTGAACAGACTTATTCTTTACCGATTTAATTCTAAATTTGTTTTAACGCTGTACTACGGTTTATTTATCTCTATTTACTTTAACTGTTTTATTTGCGTTGTTATTCATTATCTAATTGTTTTAGAGGGGGCTTTAGTGATTTGCTATAATTGTTGCGGCAACGGACGTACCTTCATCGTTAAAAATGGGATTTGTTGTATTTGGTGATGTTCACTATATTACAGGAAACATTATGACCGGTTTTATTTGATTTTCTTTTTTACCGGTTTAGAGGTTTTCTTTTTTTTGCTGGTTTTGGTATTTCTTTATTTTCTTTTGTGCCTAATACCTGTAATTTATTCCGAAGTTTATTCTCATATATATTAGTTTTATCAGATAATGTACGTAAAGAATCAAATAATGTAGATGAAGAATTATAATCTAAAGAATTAAAATTACTTGGATTGGAATAGATGTTTAGTTCTTCTAAATAGACTGATTTTGCTTTACTAATTAGTTTTAAAATATCATCTTTTAATTTACATGGTATGCCTTGTGCGTCTTGAATATTTTGAGTTATTATTTCATATTGCCTGTCCGCAAATAGGACAGACTCCTTCCAATTGCTCATGTAAGTCTCTTTCCGATTCTTGTAGTTGGTTATGTGCTTCGTTATATTGGTTCGTCATGTCGGTCAGTTGGTCGATGAGTTCCGATAATCGGTTGGATTGTTTTTGTCTTGACGTTGTTTTTTCTAGTAAAGTGGCTAAAGGTGATGCGTCCGGAACTTCTTCGATGTTTTGCGATATAAGATTGGCGAGTTTATCGTATTGGGATTTTTGGTTGTAAAGATTCTCAAAGAGATTTCGTAATGGAGTTACATCAGGGAACTCTTGAATATCAGGAACATTAAACAGGATATTAGTCAAAGAATCATATTGAGTTTTTGGGCTGTGGGCGTGTTGGAATATTTGTTTTAGACTCTGGAGTAACGGGAAAGATTCCGTAATGTTCGGGTACGAGTCAATAAGCGATGTGATACGTTGGAAGGCTGTTTGTTGTTGAACGGCTTCCTCATATTGGGGGGTTAGGTGCTGAAAATCATGGATTATCTCGTTGGCAATATCTATCTCTGTTTGAGATTGAGCGATTTTATCAATGATGTCCGTGAGTTTTGATATTTGCGTTTCGGTTTTCTGTAAGTTGCTCTGTTGGTCTTCTAAGGATTTCAAAATAGTATCAGCGTTTTCTGTCCACTCTGTTTCTTTTATTGATTTTTCTAACGATGTAACACGACCGGCTGTTACGTCTAATTCCGATTGGGCTTTGCGGAGATTGGAACCAGAGGTTTGCATAATTCGGTCAAGCCACGCAATGTCAGCAATCGAATTAAGTTCCTTCGCCAACTGACCGGGCGTTAGGGTGAACCAGAAAATTGGAGAATGTTGTGACGAAATATTAATCTCGCCGATGTTCAGGATTTTTGCAATGTCGGAGGGAACCTCCCTGCCTACCGCGTTACGCTCTTCTTCATTCTCCAACACATACCCGTTAACACTGGAACTTTTGCGACGGGCAATTTGACCGTAGTTTAAAATATCTAGTTGGACAAAACATTTCTTTTTACCGTGAGTGATAAAAGAATCACCTTGTAACGAATTGAGGCAAAGCCATTGCAACGCTCGGACTATTGCCGATTTGCCGGAATCGGATTCGCCTACAATCGTCGTTATTTGTGATAACGGGATTTCTAGGTTACGATGATTCTGGAAGTTGTGGAGTCTTAAGCGTGTAAACATAATTAAATTATATCACGAAAAATAGACAATACAAATAAATTATGGTATAAATAATTGGAATCGGCATAATTCCGGCACGCAAACAAATCGGGTTCCTTCAATCGTCTCGTCAAACCAAACGTGATGATGTCCGAATATCCAATAATCCGGTTTAACAGATATTAAATCAAAGGCAGTCTGCATTGCTTGCTCTGTGCGCGCTGTGATAACTGTCGGTGCATATTTAACAATGTCGCCTAATCCCCTGCACACTAATTCTTGCTGAAGAAGAACAGGGCAAACATGAGAAACAATAATTTTTGGTTTGTTCTCGACGATTTCATCAATCGCCATTCGGAGATTCCAATGACTCATTTCTTCATCGGCAAACCAGTCAATACCTTCCACTCGGATATATCTATCGATTGAGAGTCCGCCGCGAAATGCGTACATCTCAACACCACCAAGTCGGAACAAACCGTTGACCGGAAATGAGCGGGATTCGCGTAACCAAGTATTGATTACCGGATAATTATCGTGATTGCCAGGCACAAAACGATGATGATTCGTATCAATATTGTACAACTTAGAATAATCAAATCCCATGTCGCCAAGTTGCACGGAAAAATCAACGTCTTCAATCAGTTTCAGATATTTGTCAATATGACCGTGAACGTCCCCAATAAATGTAATAGTAGGCATTAGTTTTTGTGTCGGTGTATTTTGTTAAAGAACAACCATGAAATCGATAACGTTCCGTTTAATAGAATTTCAAATATACGGCAAAGCCGATGTATTGTAAGAATATCTCATTTTACTAAGACTATGAGATTACGAACAATTTCTATAGAATAGATCTCTGTAGAAAACAATTATTCAGAGAGTTGAAAAATTGCCAGAAAACATATCGGTAGAAAACAGTCAGATTCAAACTTGAATTGTTGCTGATAAGAAAACGATATTTAGTTTATTTTGGTTTCAGTGTATATTCTAACAACTCCAACACAAGTTTATAAACCGTCGAACCACATTTATTTTGACGCCAAAAGTCGGACGCACTTTCTAACTCTTTTGCGTTACTGATTGCGGTGTTAATTCTGGAATACAGTGTTTCCCAATGTTTTTTAGAGATATGTTTATCGAACGACAGTAGGTATTTTTTGTTTTTTAATTCAGCTGTGCAATCGCTAACAGATTTAATATTATTGCCTTTGCAGAAATGTAACAGCAACCAGAACTCAAAAGCCGGACTACTAATAGCGAAACCGATATTTTTATCCTTGCACTGTTGATAAATAGACTTTAATTCCTCTTTATTTCTTTCGTCTTCGTCAATCACCAGCCAAAACCGATAATTGCCGGCATTAGTCTTTTTGTATTGTTTCAGTTTTGCAAGTACATGATTCGGGGCACTCTTACTGTTAGGTCGGATAATCTCGATACCGGCAAAAGTAAAATTACTATGTTTTTGGAAATGTTCAAAATAACTTTTTTCTGTTACATCTCCCTCGACGGCAATGACAAATAATGACAAATAACGTTCGATAGTCTCGGTCAACTTTCGGTGATTTAAATCGTCGGCGTTTCATATTTATTGTTCTATTACATTACTAAGGTGTAATCTCGGTACGCCTCCGAGTTGTCCTCGCAGGTAACTTGTACGAATTGATTTATCTTTTCGGATTCCTTTGTAAGAACTAAACGGAATCAACTCGGTCGATCCGTCGTTTTTCCGCCCTGTTACCCATAACTCGTCTCTTCGCAATAACGATTGATCCATCTGCATAACATCGTGTGTTGTGAAGATGATCTGTGAACGTGAATGCGGTGAACAAGATGATAGATAACATCTTAGAAGTTCACTAATAAGCAGTGTGTGAATACTATGGTCGAGTTCATCAATCACAAACACACCATTGTTTTTCATCGCTAATAAAAAGCATGGAAGCAAATCCATTACACGAACCGTACCATCGGATTCGTTCCGTAGATCAAACCGCACAATTGATTTACTCTTAATATCTTTATGACCACTCACAAGTTGTTTTATTTCATAGGAATCATCATTGCGCCGAATTAGGTATCGCTGTTTATTTTGGTGCGCTAAAACGGACGATCCGTTCTGTGATGATTCCAACAAAGTTTCGATTATCCCTGTGGGAAACGGCGACACCTCTGGTGAAACATCAACAAAATCCAAACTTGTTACTCCTGTTCCTAGCGACTCTAATACATCACCCATCAAACGTAAGCCGTCTTTTTGTTGCCAATCCCACAACAGTTGCGTGGAAACACGCATATCTGTACCGACCAGCGTTAAACGCTCAAACCATCGGTAAACACGAATCAACTGATTGGTCTTGTATCTTGCGATATTCTGGCTTGCTGCATTTGTCAAAAAAAGTTGATTATTTCTTGTACTGTTTAAGATATTATAGAGATTTTCGTCGCGTTTAATACTGTCGTCGAAAGTTGTGTTTTTGCCTTTCACTCGCTTAAATAACGACTTCTCAATGGACGGTTTGATCTGAATAAGCTCTTCTTCAATCACATCGGAATAAGATACGGCAAAAGAGTATTCGTAACATTCGTCCTGAGTAGAATTGTTATCCTCTTTCGGCACAGCAATTACAAACCGGAAATAGGTAGGGTTCTTCATTGATTGTATATCCAAACGAAACGGCAATACTGGAATTGCAGCATTGACCCGTACTCCTTCCGTAATGATCTTTTGAGCAAACTGAAAGGCACTGAAAAAATTGGACTTACCGGAAGCATTACCGCCGTAGATGGCAGCAGTCGGCAACAACCGAAGGTCATATTTCTCGAAATGCGGCAGTCTATCACTATGCTGTTTTTCACGGCTTGCCGTCAAGTTAAAAGCAGACTTGTCCCGAAATGACCGCCAGTTTTCTAAATCAAATGAGATGAGCATTCCTGTCAACTCCTAATAAAATCATGTAAAAACATATTTTCAATCAATTATATCATCAAAACTTATTCGTTCAAGAGCCTTTTCCGCATAAACAAGTAAATTTCCCCTAATAATTTAATAAAATAGAGGAATCTGATAACTTTAATCTTATCAATCTCAAAGTATTTGAAAAAAAAAATTACAGAATTATTGTTTTTCTTCTACGTCTATTCGATTTGTTCTTAGGTAATAATTTCCAGAAACAGAAGAATGAGAAGTCCCAACAACCTTTGGCTCTTCTCCATGTATTTCTTTAGCACACTGCATAATTTCACGCAAACTCATATTTCTGACGGCTTCTCGTGAAAGTCCGAGTTCGGCAAATTGCTCTTCTAAAAAATTGGTGTCCATTGTAGTACGTAGTAAATGAACAAATTATTAAATGTTCCAGTAATGATGATCCGTTAAAGTACACGGGAATAGAGCATGAAATAAATGGAGCATAGCAACTATTATCTGAACTACGATAATCTTAAAACATTGACCGGTTACTTTAATATTTTTTACAAAATGTTCTCTGTAAGACATTCCTTCTAAATGTTTTCTAAACATAACGCATCTCCTATTTTAATTTCATAATAAATCTGAAAGTTACAAACTCTCTGCCTCTATATCTACATTTGCTATTATAAAATTATACAATTAATAAAAAACCAGTTGCCAATCTGTTGCGACAATATCGTTATACGTGAGTACGCCGCCCGGCGGTCGGCTTGTCAACACTTCATCGATGCCGTTTAGAAAAAAGACAACAACGCTCTCTCGTTTCATTCCGGCGTTACATGCGGTGGAACGGTGTAAACATTTGACTGCTTCCACAAAACCGAGTGCGGAATATTCGATACTCCAATCGTCGGCAACCATATCCTCTAAGGTTGGTTTCCATGTTGGGTCGTCGGATTTGACAACCTCTTCATTCACCACTTGCGCCGTAACTCCGTCAGCCCACGCAACTCGACGCACTGTCGAATCGGTAAAATTAACCGTTGAAATAACGTCAGATAAATCAGACATCGTATCACCTACTAAATCATTTGAAGGAAAAATATTATTAAGACCGGTCAATGCCGGATTCGCAAAAAACAATTGCCAAGTACACGCAATAATATCAGTATAACGTAATATTGGAACAGTTGGCGATGCGAACGATTCTCCATTAAGTGCAAAAATTGAATCATTTAATCGCATTGCGGCATTGCACGCCGTCGATTGATGCAAACATTTTACCGCTTCAACAAAACACAAAGCGGAGTTACCTATTGTCCAATCGTCCGAAATATAATCGTCAAAACTTGGTGTCCACATTGGGTTATCAGAGCGTACAATTTGACCGTCAATGACATTTGCAGTTACGCCCGGAGCCCAACTATCACGCCGTATCGTTATTCCGGTATTGTTGATCGTTGACGTAACATCGGACAAATCCGAAATGCCGTAACGCTCATAAGGTTTATAAGTGTAACATGTCCAACCCGCAGGAATCATTTATTTGTGTCGATAAAGGTATTCTAAGCAAACATCAATGGTCAATGAAGAAACAGAACCAACACAACCACAAAGGAACATTTTCAACAGACCGTCAATCACCCCATTAGGAACATCGCGGTAATAAAC
>JAISBG010000173.1 GCA_031266315.1 Planctomycetaceae bacterium
TTTTTTCCTGTCTCGAAAGCGTTGTAATTCTGTTGTTGTTCGTACTGGAGGTTGGAGTGTAGGGTAGTGGTCTCAAGTTAAGCGAATGATGTTAAAATAGCACAAAATAGATTGCCCTAATATTTACTATTTTATATATTATACTCAATTTACTAAATTAAGATATTCCTTACTTCGTTAATAAACATCTTAACTTGAAACCACTGTCCTAAACGGTTACTTTTTAACTATGGTGCGTAACATGAATTAAATTCTTTTTGAATTATACTCGTTAACGCCGATAAACAGAGACGTTACGGATTTGCTCCGTAAAAATACAACGCTCCGTAACTCCATGTTGGCGATTTTATTCCTGTAAAGTTGGCTCTATCCATTGTCAGCAATACATAACGATACGGATATCCTTCAGGCAACGGAATAACATTAGCCCAAACACGTCCCGTTAGTTTGGGATAGTTCGGTTGTAAATCAAGTTTCAAGTCGCCGAGATATTTCAAATCAGGATAAGAATGAACCCGAAGATTGCCGCGTCCGCCCATCAAACAATACAACTTGTCGCCAAAACGTTGAATCGTTGTGCCGGTGGCGTTTTGGTCTATTGGCGGAGTTATTTGAGTCCATTTACCGTTCCATGTTTCTGACTCAAACACACACGCCGCAATTCCGACCTTCGGTGTAAACACACTGGTCAATAATCGCCATTTTTCAGCAGTTTCATCGTAAAAAATACACGGGTCTTCGTGATGACCGGACAATTTGTCGTTGGTTATCAATTCGGCTTTCATCACCGAATAACCGTGACGCGGGTCTTTGGGGCTGACCGCGAAAAACAAATTACTTTCACTGCGTCCTTCCTTATTCTTTGAACCGCCGAAATCACAGGAATAAGCCCGCCATTCCTTCGCTTTCCGGTCATAAAACAAATGTGTTCCGACAGAATTACGTAACAGTCCGTCGCCGAAATCGAAAACAATTATTCCTTCAAAACGGACATCAAACACGGACGGATTAACACTCAACACGCCTTGACTCGGATGTGGCAAGCCAATGCCCCGACAAGAAAACATAAACCAAAGCCGACCGTCATCATCAATAAGCGGATTGAGATTTTCGTCTGTAACTGCACGAATATCCGCCTGTCCCATTCCCGCTGAAAGATAGGAACATGCACCGCGAATAACATTCGAACTGCCGTTGAGCGATTGAGAATAAATGTTAAAGGAACAAACCCGATTTGTTTCAATATTACGGAAGTCAAGGATATTGCCGAAATGATCCTTGTCATCAAGATGTGCAATATATGTTGTAACGCCGTCTTTTTCAACAAACACGGCAAGTAAACGACCGGAGAGTTGCACTCGAAGTTTATAACCAATATGTCCAATAGACCCAACTTCTGCTGAAAAAGAAGAATCCGGTATTTTATCGGCGAGGATTTGTTCTTTGACTATTTCCGTATCTTTGACAAGCCGCAAAACGATGCCTTTATCTTTAACGGCAAGAATTTGAACCCGATTCCGTAAACCGTATTGAGCGAAATCAATACCGACTTCGCCGTTGTTCGATTCAATTTCCAGATCGTAAATTGCAAAAGGATTGACGGCACCGACATGAAATGTTGATTGCCCGTTCAAGTAGAGTTTTCCGTTTCCGATAGTTGGATTGTCAAGAACTGGTTTAAATGTTTCATCGTAAAGCGGTTCATTTTTTTCGGGGTTGACTTTGAATGTCGGATGCATTGACACAAAGTTGACGATTTCTTTGGGATTAAATTCGCAAAGCGGAATACGACAACCTTCGCCCGACGAAAAAACAAACCGCCGTACAGACAAACGTTGAAACTGCAAATCCAAAGGATTAATCTCCTGCGCTTGCAAAAATGGCACAATAATCGCAACGGAAAAAATCAGAAGAAAAAATTTTTTCATATTTGTATAAGGTGGATGATTTGAGTTTATAAAGTATTGATAGACCGTTTCGCCCTGTTATTGAATCGACACGCGGCAGGTAACAACTTTATTACTTTACAATATTATCATTTGTTATATACTATCGGTTTCTCCCGTAAACGGCGTAGAGGTTTGTACTTAGAAAGTAGCCTCCGGTTCGGGTTTTAAATAGATCAAAATTACTTCTACAAACAATGGTAATACAAAATAAATTGCCTTTTTCTATTGACTTTTCGCAAAAAATGAACTGGAAAGAACGTTTCAATGCTCTTACCATTGACGAGAAAAACGTTCTTTGTTTTACGGCAATTCACACCGCTCCCACTCGCAAAATAACTGTTCTGGAACTTTGCAAAATAATTCTGCCTCCCAGATTTTCGGAAATAAAAAAATTTATATCCGAAAAAAAACCTGTGCCTCAAATGTCCGAGAAACCCGATGTCAATTTCGAAAAACTTGCCAAAGAAGGTTGGATTCGTTTAATCGGTAATACACTTATCTCTTGTACGGAGGAATACCGCGAACTGATTATTCAACACCTCGTTCAATCAAAATGGTATCAGGAATATGCCGCCCCGCTTTTTAGAAAAATCGGCGGACTCTATTTTTTTTCAGGTTATGATCACTCTTACGGAAAACGATCATTTGAACGTCCCAGCACGCCGGAAGATTTGATCCGTGAATTGCGTCATATTTTAATTACGAAAAATGTTATGAGTTTACACCAGATTTTCCCATACATTTTACGAAGCAACCCCGCAAAACAATCCGTTTTTTATAATACAATAAAAGATTTTTGTTCCTCCGAATTTTCCCGTATTTGGTTTGAAACAACCAGTATTGATATTCAGTCAATGATTGGTCGGTTCTTTTTAGTTCAAACCATTTCCAATCCAATCACAGGACTGGGAAGTATGTGGGAAATATTGCTCCAAATAGCAAATGCTCCGAAATGCGATTTGATGTTACAGATTGTTTTGCTTGATTATGCTTTTTGTTCCGGTAAACTCGACGACCCGCGTCTCAATCATTTGTCCGGCAGCGAAGCTCCTCTCCTATTGAATGCCCACCGCTCTTTTCTTATCGGCGATTACAAAGAAGCAATCAAATCATATCGAATATTGTGCAAATTATCGCCGGGAATAAAATGGATCAAAAATTCACCCATTCCTTATCTTGCCGGTGTTCTCCATTGTCTTGCCGAACTTGCCGCCGGAGACCGGATTTACGTATCGAAAATAATTAAAACCGCTCTGTCACGAATATCACAGTATTCGGAAAATACGGCGTTTTTAATACCGTTGGACGGTTGCTGGAAAATACTCGATACAATTACAGAACGCCTAAACGGTTTGGAACCGAAACGTATTCCTTTGAAAATACAAAATGATCCGTCTTCGGAACCGTTTTGGCTTCTTCTTCTTTTGCACGGATATGAAGGTATTTGGTTTCAACTTAAAACCGAACCGGAACTGAATATTCTTCTTCTGAAATATGTGTGGAGAAATCGAATTGCTCTTCCTTGGGTTGCGGCGGAATCGCTCGAAACAGCACTAACACTTGGTGCCGCCAAACCGCCAGATTTCGGCTGGGTAGAAACTTTTCGTACAAAATCAAAATCGGTTTCGCTTCAGAACATGCTGACTCCGCGCAAATCTTGGGAACTCATTCTCGAATCCTTGGGAGCAATTATTTCCGTTACAACAAAAAAATCCGTTGCCGTTAAAGAAAAAGAAAAGGATAAATCACGGCTGATCTGGAAAGTGGAAGATAAATATTCCAATGGGAACCTTCAATTTATACCGCATCAACAAACTTGGAACGAAAAATCACAATCTTGGGTAACAGGAAAACCAATCACTCTTTCAAAGTTGTTCAAGTCAATGAATACATTTCCGTTTCTTACCGATCAGGATCGGAATATTTGTTCATCAATTCAAGCATTAACACGTTACGGTTATCGGGGAACGGATTATGAATTTAATGATGAAATTGCTGTAAAATTTATCGGACATCCTCTGTTGTTTTCGACCGCCAATCCGCCGCAACTGATTGAATTGGTTTCGGGACACGGTGAAATTTCAATGCAGGAAAAAGACGGAAACTGGCATCTTACGTTTTCACCGCCGCTTCTTGAACATCGGTATGTTCGGAGTGCTAATAATATTGTAACAGACGACAGGAACTCAAGTTTTTTTATCGTTGCGGAAACTCCGCTACGTTTCAAAGTGATCAAACTTTCGAAACAGGAAATACAAATTCGCACCATTCTTGGCGAAAAAGGACAAATTTTTCCCAAAACCGCCGAAACCGAATTAACCGGCTTATTAGGAAAATTAGCGGGAACGTTAATAGTTAAAACCGATGCATGTATTGAATTTACCGATGTTCCCGAAGTTCCCGCCAATCAAAAATTGTATCTGTATCTTACCCCAAACGGCGAAGGACTTCAGGCGGAATTTTTTGTTAAACCGCTCGGAGAGGAAAGTCAGGCACACCGTCCGGGAGTGGGAACGGAACGGATAATCGCAGAAGTCAACGGTCAAAATAGACAAACCGTACGGAATCTTCAGGAAGAATTATTGAGACGCGAACAATTCGTTTCAAAAATTAAAACGTTTCAATCGGCAGTGTCGCTTTCCAAAGACCAATACGTTTTTGAAACACCGCTCGACACTTTGAACTTTTTGTCCGAATTAAAAGATTCCGAAACAAAAACAACCAACAGCGTACCTGTGAAAAGAGGAAGAAAGAAAACCGCTGATAAAAAAAATGCTACGGAAAAAGAAGTTGAAATTTATTGGCCCTACGGTGAAAGATTTTCCGTTTCTTCCACGGTAACATTCGGTAACGTAAACCTTGCGTTTTCGACGTTGAACGAATGGTTATCGGCGGAAGGTTCGGTTTCGGTTGACGGCGATTCCATCGAACTTTTACGTCTTCTCGAATTACTGGACGAAAACACGGAAAACCGGTTCGTAAAACTGAACGACAAAAAATTTCTTGCCCTGACCAATGATTTACGCAAACGACTCGGCGAATTGAAACGTTTATCGAATGTCAAGGGAAAATCGGTACAAATTCATCCGTTAGCCGCCTCCGGACTGGAAGATTTTTTCGACGCCATTCCAACTTTGCAAAAAAACGCGGTTTGGAATAATATCAAAAAACGAATTGCGGAAGCGCGGGATTATCAGGCTCCTTTTCCGAAAGGGTTTGTCGGCGATCTCCGCGATTATCAAATGGAAGGTTATCAATGGCTTGCTCGTTGCGCTCATTGGGGAGTCGGCTGTTGTCTGGCGGACGACATGGGACTTGGCAAAACGGTTCAGGCATTGGCGTTGTTATTGCTTCGCGCGGATCAAGGACCGGCGTTGGTGGTTGCGCCCACGTCCGTTTGTTTCAATTGGGAACGCGAAACCAAACGGTTTGCTCCAATGTTGAATGTTAAACGTATCCAGCCAATCACAACAAAAGCAGGATTATCGAAAGAAGAACGGGATAATTTAATCACTTCCGCAAAAAAATGTGACATTTTATTAACAAGTTATTCTTTATTGCAACAGGAAATCGAACTTTTCGCTCAAAAGAAATACGCAACAGTTATTCTTGACGAATCGCAGGCGATCAAGAATCCCGAATCACAACGCGCAAAAGCCGCGTCGATGTTGCAAACGGATTTTCGTATCGGAATGACGGGAACGCCGATAGAAAACAATCTGACGGAACTTTGGAGTTTGTTCCGTTTTCTCAATTCGGGACTTTTCGGGTCACAAAAATCGTTTGAAGACCGTTTTGCCGTACCGGTTCAGCGTGATCATTCGGCGGGAGCGAGAAATACGTTACGGCGGTTGGTTCATCCGTTTATTCTCCGCCGTACAAAATCACAGGTTCTGGAGGAATTGCCCGCCAGAACGGAAATTGTTCGGGAAATTGAATTGTCAAAAGAGGAAATGGCATTTTATGAAACAGCACGTCTAAAGGCTCTTCGGGAACTTCAGGAAATCCAGAACGAAAATTCAGGACAAGGAAAATTACGAATATTGGCGGCGTTGACTCAATTACGGCAACTTTGTTGTCATTCCAAACTTGTATTACCGGACAGTAATATTGAAAGTTCAAAATTGGAAGCGTTCTGCGAAATTATGCAAGAATTAAAAGACAATCGGCATAAAGTTCTTGTATTCAGCCAATTTGTGAAACATCTCAGTTTATTGAGAACCGAACTGGATAAGATGGATATTTCGTATCAATATTTAGACGGTTCGACACCAGCGCATGAACGTCAGAAACGAGTGGATGCGTTCCAATCGGGAGAGTCGGACGCTTTTTTGATCAGCATCAAAGCGGGCGGAAGCGGTTTGAATTTAACGGCGGCGGATTATGTGATTCATACGGATCCGTGGTGGAACCCTGCGGTTGAAGATCAGGCAACTGACCGGGCGCATCGAATCGGTCAAACCCGTCCGGTTACAGTATATCGCCTGATTACATTGGGAACAATCGAAGAGAAAATTGTCCGCTTACATCACGAAAAACGCGACCTCGCCGATAAACTTCTTGAAGGTACAGATCAAACCAATAAACTTTCAGCAGAAGATTTGATTGGTTTACTTCAATCTTAACGAGTAGGCAACCTTTTATTTATATTTACTAAAACACCGCGCCGGTTGACTTATACTGTGTTAGGGTTGTATTTGGTATTTTCAAGTAACATTTTCTGGATTGTTCCGAAAAACCGAATAGCCCGATAGGGCTTTATTTTCGTAACTACAGATCTTTGACCTGCGGTTATGAAAATTAAGCCCTATCGGGCTACTCCATTTTTTGTACCAGTTAAGTAGATAGTTACGAAAATACTAATTTTATGACTAACACAATATAATAATTATTGCAATGAAAATTCATTGAATATTGTGCTAAAATTTTAGATCAACAGAAATTCCGCCTTCGCAATCGAAATATCGTCTGTCCGTAATCGGAACCGCCATAAAAAGTAACAACGATGCCCGACGTGTTTGGATTGGCAATCCGCCAACAAGATTGATCACTGTCCAACTTCGTTTTGTTGCTGTTGCGGAAAAATAATTGTCGCTTGATTGAGTGTTTGAATAAATTGTTTTCGTATTCAATCTGCTCAGGTTTGACGTAAAATGAGCCTCGACCATGCCGCCCACTCGGAATAACGACGAGTCATTCGGATCACTGTAAAACCAACGTCCCGTACCAATATTGAACCGAAATAACGACGGTTCGGATATTTTCATTTCATAATTTGTTAATCCGTAACGGTTGTCGGTGAATTGCCAACGGTTCTTTCCAATAGCGAAGTCCATTTGACCAAGAAGATGTCCGAATGTTTGATTACGGTCCCATTGAAAACCGACATAAGGAACAAAACTTGTTTTACGGTTTTCAATAGTTCCGCGAATATTGTCACGCCCGAAATCCGGTACATAATTTAGTTGCACGTCGGGAGCCGTCGGAACATTAAGCCCAATTCCCCAACAAAAAGTAACCTGCGGTGTCCGGTATAGGACATTTTTGTAAATCAAACTGAGATTTCCAAATTCGGTATCTTGTTCGGGTTCTGTTATTCCGACAAGATGTTGCGAAGATTTCAGACCGACCAAAACAATCGGAAGTCTTAGTTCGACGGAATGTTGGTCTCCGATTCTTTTTTCAAATCCCAATGTCAAACGGCTCATATCCGTCTTCGCAACCGCAACCGGATTCCGGCTTTCCGAAATACCGTAACTTTGCGCTCCGTCAAAAACACGCAAATCAACATAAAACCGGTTCATCACTTCCGCGTTGAAATTTTCCGCAACATTAAGCGAAGTAATAAACATGGACGGTGTAACCGGCATCGGAACCACTTCGGGGCGTTGAACCGCTTCGTCAATATTAAGATATTGACGGTTGTCGTATTTTAGTTGTGATGATTGCGAACTGTAACCGATATCGTCAATATCGTCGTTATAAAATGCTGGTGTCGGATTGTAATTCGGATTGGGAACCGCAACTTTTTCTGTTGTCCAAAAATGGTACGACAATACCCGCGCCGGAATTGAGGTGTTGTCGCCAATCATATTCGGAACAGACGGCAACCGCCATTGTTGAGGCAAATCACGATTCCAAAAATTATTTTTGGCTTGAACCGCTGAATTAGGAGATTTCTTTTTCGCAACGAATTTTTCGGATTTTACCGTATCTTTCGATTCTGTTGCCTCTGCAACATTGGAATTGGAATCGGATTTTGTTGCGGATTTTACAGAGGATTCAGCAATTTGAGCTGTTGGAGGATTAGGAATTTTGTTGTTTTGTTCACGATGGTTGTAGTAGTAATAATTGTAATCGTAAAACGTCCCATCTGATTCCAGTTGCCTGAACAACGGCTGCTTTTCCGTAACTCGCGAAGCGGGTAATTCAGGATACGGATAAGACGCCGCCTGCTGCCCCATATAAAACGAAGAGGATGTTTGAGAATAAGCCGTTACACTGAAAAAGGCAAATATCAAACCTACTCCAAACAGGAAACGGCAATATTTTTTTGTCATCATTACCATTGAGAAATCCTTTTCCTATAATTCCTATTCGGCGTGAATCTATGATCGCGAACAATTTCGCTAGACAAAGTACTTCTTTTCAACTATCGGTTTTTATGGAAGAAGTGTTGTCCGGTATTTGGGCTTTATCGTCGAAAATAAATCTTTTTTTCGCAAAAATTCCGATTTTTCCGGTTAGGGAAAATAGATAAAACAATCTGATTCTACCGGATTAGATGTTTCCCCGAAATAGTAAAATCATTGGTAATATTTCTGCAAAATTTTCATTAAAGGTAGGCAATCATAAGGTGGGCGACCTTTCGTTGAAAGGTCGTGTCGGCGTGAGCCGACAGTGAATCAGATTAACGACAGCAATTGATGTTGCCAACGGTTTTGGAATCCAATTGCCAAAACAAAATCAGGGGCAAGTCGGCTATTCTGACCTCGTTAGAGGTCAAATATTTATAGAACAAATGTTGTGATATTTAACCAACCCTTTGGGTCGAATATTTATAGAACATACGTTGCGTTTTTATATGCGACCCAAAGGGTTGAATAATTATTCCGACTCGGTTGCTATAAATATGCGACCCCAAACGGGGTCAGAATAGCCGTCCGAAAACAGGGTACAAGTCGGCTAACGCCGACGCGGCCTTTCTGCGAAAGGTCGCCTACCTCGTGGTTGTCCACCTGATGATTGCCTACTTTTAACGAAAATTCTGTTTGATTTGCTACTTTCGGTGTTGAATACTCTAACCTTCCTGTGTAGGCGACCTCTGTGTTTCCGTGTCTGTTTATCGTTTTTTTTGTCGTTGTTTTCGGTCTTGTTTTGGTGTTGTTTTTTCTTTGATAATGTATCCGCGAATGATAATGCCTAGTTCGCGTCCGCCGACAAACCGGTACACCACCGTAAACACGAAAATTCCAACAATACCGCCAAGTAAAAGATGAATAATATCATCAATTGAATTTTCTCCGGGCAACGCTCTCATCACAACTGCAACAATCAGTGCCATTGCGGAAGTTGCAATACAGGATCGGACAATTCCCAAAATGATGGACTTGATATCGATATGTTGATATTTTTTAACGAAAATCAAAAAGAGAATCAATGATTGGCACCCTGCCGCAATACTTGCCGCTAACGCGAGACCTTGTTCTGCCATTGACCAGATCAAAACTAATCCGAGAACAATATTCAAAACACAACTCATCAGACCAACACGGAAAGGATTCCAGATGTCGCCGAGAACATAAAACGCACGAATCACAATCGGCAACGAACAGAATGCCCAAACTCCCGAACCAAACCAGAAAACCAAATCCGCTGTTCGTGCCATATCGTCCGGTGTGAAGGCTCCACGTTGAAAAAGAAGATGCGACATCTTTTCCGACATCAACATCAATCCAACTCCGGCAGGAATTGAGAACATAAATTGAAGACGTAACCCCAACGAAAGGTCTTCTCCAAGTGCAGCATAATTTTTGCGGGCAGCGTGTTGACTCAACAACGGGTAAATCGCCGTGGCAATCGCAAGACCAATCAAACCTTGCGGAAATTCATAAAGGCGTTCGCTGTAATAAATCGCCGAAACCGCTCCCGAATACATCGGAAAAGTTGCGACCCGCCCAAGCCAACGAATCGCCTCGTCCGGTGCTCCGGTAAAAAGCCACGCAATTCCACTCGCCGATAAGATGTTTAACTGAATCGACATCAAACCAAAAAGTTGCGGAAAAAAACCGTGAAATATCTGACGGATTTCTGTTGCAACTTTTGAAAAACGGAAATCAGGACAATAGTTGTACGCTTTCAAAAACGGAAAGTGGATAAAAAACTGAATGATTCCCGCAACCAAAATACAAAGCGTTAAAAGATAACATTGTAACGCCGGATCCTTTGTAAAATACGGAGCAATCAATAAAATCCCCGACAACCAAATAATATTCAGAATAGAAGGAATTGCCGCCGGAAGAGAAAAATGACCAAGTGTTTGCAAGGTTGCCGACGTAATTGCCGCCATACAAATGAAAATCAAATACGGTAACAGAAGTGCCAAAAGATGTGAAGTCAGATAAACCTTGCTGTCGGGATGGAAGAAAGTAAAACCAATGCTGCACAAAATCTCTCCAATCAGCACAAAAAACGTCAGAAAAAGAAACACCAATGCAAGCATGACCGATAATAACGTCCATGCTTTTTTTCGATCTTGTTGCCAGACTTTGCTAAAAACCGGAATGAAACTAATACTAAGTGTTCCGTCTCCGAACAATCGACGAGCAATGTCAGGAAGACGGAATGCCAATACAAATGAGTCCATAATTCCGCCAACGGACATGCCAAGTATGGCGGCTGTTGCGGCATCGCGGAACATTCCAAGCAAACGGCTTAACAATGTGCCAATACCAACAATAAGTGTACCGCGTAACATTTGCTTGCGGCGTACCCGCCTAGAATCGGAAACAGACATCTGGCAATAAAGAAAAAAATTTTGTTGCTCTTGAGTTTTCAGGTGTTATGAATAATCCCTACAGAATATCAGATTACCGAAAATGAACAAGGGTACAAAGCATTTCTCCCGTGCAAGCGAACGCAATTCGGGGCTGGAAATTATTTTTCCACCACCCGATTGACAACAATTTGAAATTTCGGAAAATAAATAACGTAATTTGTTTTTCAAGTCTTTTCAACTTGTCGTCGTTAATGTAATTACCGATGACTCAACTTTCAGTGAGTAACTATGAAAAAATCACGCACACTTGGAATTTCGACGATTTCTTGTATTCTCTTCTCCGTTACCGTAACTGTCGTAACGGCACAGGAAACATCCGTACCGTCTGGAATTACCGTCGTACCGTCCAACACACGCCTGCAACTCGAAAAAGCCGAACAAGGAAGTCCGGCAATGAATGGTCTAAAAGTCGATAAGAAAATAACCGGACGACTCCCAAACGGTTACCGGAATATCGTCTCCGACAACAAACAACGCGATAAAATGTACTCTGTTCAAAAAGAGTATATCGAATTGATTGAGTTGTTAAAAATCCGCATCGAACTCTTGGAATGGGAAAGTGCTCTACAGGTTGACGCTTTGCTGACTTCCGACCAAGTACAAAAAGTTAAAGAAACAAACGGTGCTTTGGAATCGGAACGACTCTTCCATAAAAACCAAACAAAACCTAAACAAAAACCTGCAAAAGAAAATTCACAAGAATTTACAAGGTAATTATTCCATTCTTTTCACGGTTAAAAATTTAGGGTAGGTTTTAAAAACTACGATTTCGAATCAAACAATTTTTTTACCACAAAGGCGAAAAAGTCGCACAAAGGACACAATAAAACAACCTTTGTATGCCTTCGCCGCCTTTGTGGTTACAAGTTCTGCATTTTGGTCAAACAAGGTTTTTAGAAGTTGCCTTAGGCGAATCATGGTGGGCGATCCGCCCGCTGGGCGGTCGCGCCGGTTGAGTTTTACTCGACTCCAAAA
>JAISBG010000842.1 GCA_031266315.1 Planctomycetaceae bacterium
GAGGTCTTTTTCCCAAAGAAATTGTCCGTCCGCGTTGTAAGCCTGTAACCGAAATGTTCCGGGACTTGCTTTCCAGTAATTGATGTACGGATCAATATTCGAGTTCGGCGATTTTATAACATAATCGAGTCTGCCGTCGCCGTCGAGATCGGCAAAAGCGATATATTGGAACGATTTTTCGTTTTTCAATGGAATGGAAAGATACGGTTTATCGGCGGCAGTAACCGCAGCCGTTTTCGTACCGTTTTCATTAACTTGAACAAACCATCGGCAATTTTCGTTATTCGGAACTGTTTTGTCGATAAAATCGGTTGTTTTAGTAACCAATTTATCCGTCAGTTTCATTTCCTCGCCGTTGGGATTGATTCGGTAAACGTGGAAACCGGTATCAGGTTTGTCGTCTTTGAACAATCGCCAACTGAGATAAACACCGTCCGCCATTTTCAAAGCAACAAGACCGCGATCTAATTTTTCCTCAATCCGTTTTGTTGCAAAACCGTTGACTTTTTTTCCTGACTGTTTCAAATTTTGCGGTGAGGGGCGTTCAATACTCAATTCACCGATTCGAAATACCGTTCCCGGATCGGCTGAAATAACGGGACAAAAACCATCGACTCCTTCCGGAACCGTCAGATAAACATGAATATTAGCCCAATCGTTTCCTTCTTCAAGAACGGACGGGGCGAAAGTTCCCTGAGCGATTCGGTTTCCTGAAGCCAGACCGGCTTTCCAAGGAAAAATATCCAGCGACACTTTACCGCTTTCGAGTTTTACCCAAAACGAAACAAAAAACTGCTCTTCCGGTTTAACAGCAATTGCTGTTTGCGGAAAAAGTGTTGTTTTTCGTTCGGTATTGCCGTTGATCAGCAATGTTGTGTTACCGTTAAACTTAACAGAATTGTCTATCGAAAAAGTGTTCAATTGCTCACCGCGTGAACGGAGCAACCAGTTTTTCGCAAAATCTTCCGAAGTAACCGGATATTCGAAACGCCCTTTGCCGACAACCGGAACATCGGCAATTTTATCGCTCAATTTGATTTTACCGGTTTTAATCAAACTGAAATCGGAAACGGAAAAGGTTGATTGACCGGTTCCAATCAATCGAGGTAGAATTTTGTAACCTGAATCGGCAATACCGGTTGCGGCGGGAACAATAAATTCTGTTTCGAGAATCCGTTTATCGGTTTCACCTCGCATGGAATCATTACCGAGTGTCCAGTTAATAATTTTGCCGTCGCTCCCGAACAATGCCGCTGTAAGATTGGCGTGACCGGAACCTTTGAAATTATGAACTGTAGCGGAAAGTAAAAACGTTTCACCGGTTTCAACCGGAAACCCTTTACAGAGTTCAACCGCCCAATCTTTCTGTCCGGCGGCTTCAATATTTACCGTATTGTTATTAATTTTAAGAGTTGCGGTTCCGGGTTCGCGTGACCAGATTTTTTCTGCCTTGAGCGGAATCGCTTGATTTTCCGCATAAAGTGAACCGGTAACAACAACACACACAACCAAACTAATCATAAACAGTTTCATCTTTTCTCCTTAATTTTATAATGAGTATTTTTGTAATAATAAAAATTTTATAATAATCAAAAATTTATTTTACAAATCATTATACACATATTTTTAAAAATAAACACTAATTGAAATTCAAACAAGCAAATATATACTGCGTGAGTCATAAAATTGAAAATTTTTTAAGGATTCACTAGATTGTTTCTGTTGCGGAAAATCAATCTAACGGCAACCTCATTTTCAACCTAATTTCTCTTACGAAACAACCTCAGTAGCAATGTATTTCCCCAAAAATCAACCTTATTACCTCATTGATTATTTTGGTGATATTTCAGTGGAATTTTCGTTAAAAGTAGGTAACAATAAGGTAGGCGACCTTTTGCTAAAAGGTCGCGCCGGTTGACTCGTCATTGACTCCAACCGGTATGCCCTTTTAAAAAATAAAATATTCTGTTATTGAATTAACATGCGGTAGGCGGGGTATTGCCTGTTGGTATCAATAATAACTCAACCGGCGCGACCCTTCAGCGAAGGGATCGCCTACCATTTTTCGTACATTTTCGTGTATTTCGCGCTAAAATATGAAAATTTCACTGAATAATTACAAAATTATTAAAACTTAGTGAGACGGTATTGCAACAGTAGTTCCGTCATTGACGGTTGCTAAGGCGGCTAAAATTGGTGCCGGAGTAGTTAATTGTAACGACCGTACGGAACCGTCACCAAGTAAAAAATTGACAACTCCCGGGTGGGCACTACCGAACAATGTTGATCGAACCGTATCGCTATCTTCATCGTTAGGTTTAGCAAGTGCGCGACCGCCGTAATCCATGTTTCCGGTTTTATAGATGTTACCTGTTCCGTTACCACTGTCACGTAAATACCGCCCGGCTGCTTGTGTTAAAACTTCTCCTCCGGTGAGAAAACTACAGTCCCCGTAAGTTGGATACACGGAATCTGTAGAATCAGGTTCACATTTTCCTAACTTAGAAGGTGGAAGATGTTTTTCGCCAACGATGAGTTGATTACTGCTTCCATCCAGCCACCATGACATGGAGTCTCGCGGACTCCAAGAGGTGTAATCTAATGTCCTTTGTAACAAAGCCATACGAAACGGACCTTGCTGAGTAGTAAGTGCATCTACTGGTCTATCTTGATAACACCAATGCCCTTGATTGGCATCTGATACTTCATCGATGGCGGCTTGATTAATTTGAAAACTCATAACAAATACATAATCTCCTTGAGGACCATAAGAAGGACCACCGTTGGAAGATACTTTGTAATAGTCGGTTGTAGGAATGGACTCGAAAGGAGTAATCAGCGGTCCGCTGCCGCGTCGTGAAGGACAACGATAAATCGAAACGGAACCGAATGAGTTGCGGATTTCATTATTCATCGGTGCCGTGGCGGAGATGCTATCATTAGTCCACCAAGTGCTGCCGTAAGAATTTTGAAACCCGCGTGTTTGTATGTAATTGTACAGATTTTGCTGCTCGTCGTATGGAAAGATGAGCGACCAAAAACCAACACGGCTCCATGCCGGGATAGTTTCCCACCTACCGCCAATAGTTGATGGTGGTAAACCACTTGTTGTGTCGTGAAAATTGTGTACCGCAATACCAATTTGTTTCAAATGGTTCGTACACTGCATTCGTCTTGCCGCCTCACGAGCGGCTTGCACGGCAGGCAACAGAAGTGCGATTAACACGCCGATAATCGCAATCACCACCAGAAGTTCGACCAGTGTAAAGCCGAACGGTGAAGCCTGAAAGAGAGGTGAAAACCTGCCGGAAAAGAGTTTAGAGAACAGACATTTTCTGTTTTCCGTTTTTAACTCTTCATTATAGACTGTCTCCCCACCCCTGACTTACCCATTTTAACACGGCGATTTTTGCTAAAAATTGCCCCAAAAACACAATCAAATTTTCCATTGTTGGACTCCTTATTTTATAAGTCTCTTGGAAATAACAGCGATTTGTTTACCGTAAAACAATACGACAAAAAATCGTTAAACACACAATAGTCCAAAAGTTTATACCAAATAAAATCGAGTGTCAATAAGGGGATTCTTCATTTTTTTTCAAAAAATTCCTTAGCGTTCACGAATTGGTGTGAAAGTATAGCCCAAACGGTTGCGGTATTTAATCGACTCTTTGGGTCGAGGTTCAATACCCTGTAGGATTGCAAGTAGTTTTTCTCCGCCCTGCAAGGGCAATGCAAAGCGGATTGGTTGCTCTTGCAGGGCGATTGTTGGGGACACCGCGTTGCGGTGGGTTGTTATGCGTTGCTTCTAAAGGGGCGGAGGAAAAACCAGCAATCCTACTGGATTAAACGTACGATATTAATCCTGTTGTTAATCTGTCAGCGTTGAATGGAATATGAATAAATTTGTCCAATTGTGTTATTTCTTTAAGAAATTCTGGATCATCACTTGCGATATACTCATATGATGTCAAAGCATTAGGAAGATAGAGCAAACCACAAAATTCTTCCGGCAAAAGACCGAGCATCATCTCTGATGCTCTCATTTCCTCAAGTATATTATTGACTCTTTGAACATCAATAGGAAAAGGAAGTAAATTTGTCCACTTGTGAGGAGAACCTTTAAGCCTTTGTTTTTCGGACAAAGAAATGTCGTCATTGGAAAGACTTCCAGGTGCAGAATCAAACGCATCAATTTCATTTCCAAGATGATAACATGAATAATAAAATATATCGTCGTCATGAAGTTTGATTTCGAAAACGAGAGTTTTTAGTTGTTTCGATATATCACAACATAGTTTACTGTCATCGGACATGAGAAAGATAGTTGTCCAGCCGTTGATTGGCGGTGCAATGTAGCAACCATATTGACCGATATTGTGTTCTATATATTCTTGAACATCAATTATATTCTCTGACAAAACATGAACAGAATCGAAAAAGGCTCCCATAAATTTCTCCATAATTTCAAATCATGCTAACAGATCCAATTGCCTGCTTGGAAAGCCATTAAAACGAGATTGTATCTTCCAAGAGAATTTATTATATATTGTTGAAATTCCACCTGCAAGGAAGCAGGCTATAAGTTATAAGTATTGTTTGAAACCCGCTTGCCAAAAAGCGGAAATCTATGTATGATAAATGTTCGGTTAAAACTTTTCAGAACGGGCGTACTCAAGTTAGGGTAAATTTTGAAAAAGGAAAATAATAGTAAATAGTGAGTTCGCAAGCGTTGTGCTATTTACCGAAACGTGTTGAATCTATTTGTGTTCCCAACTATTCACTATTATCTATTAACAATAACTATTTAACTTTTTTTTCACCCTTTAACATTTTTTAACATTATGAACCTTCAAGCCAAAGATTTTTTGAAGAATATTTTGACAACACCAAGTACAACCGGTTTTGAAGAACCGGTTCAGCAACTTGTCCGCGATTATGTCCAACCGTTTGCCGATTCAATCCGTACAGATATTCACGGTAACGTTATTGCGGCACGGAATCCCGACGCTCCGCTTCGGGTTATGTTGGCAGGGCATTGCGACCAAATCGGTTTGATCGTTAATTATATTGACGAACAAGGTTATCTGTACATTTTAACAGTTGGCGGTTGGGATATTCAGAATTTGGTTGGTGTTCGTGTTAAAATCTGGACGGGTCAAGGTGCTGTTGACGGAGTTATCGGAAAAAAACCAATTCATCTCATGGATGACGAAGACCGGAAAAAAGTTCCGAAAATCAAAGACCTTTGGATTGATATTGGAGCAAAAGACAAAGCCGATGCCGAACATTATGTTCATGTCGGTGATCCTGTAACAGTTGAGTTGGAATATCGTGAAATGCTCAATCATCTTATCGCGGCTCCGGCAACAGACGATAAAGCCGGTCTTTGGGTGGTGATGGAAGCGTTGCGGCGTATTGACCCGGCGAAATTGAATGTTGGTGTTTTTGCGGTTTCGACAGTGCAAGAGGAAGTTGGTTTACGCGGTTCCAGAACAAGCGCGTTCGGAATTGACCCGCACATCGGTATTGCAACCGATGTAACTTTTGCAACAGATTGTCCAACCGTTGAAAAGAAACAAAACGGCGATGTGAAACTTGGCGGCGGTCCCGTTTTGACACGCGGTCCCAACATGACCACCAAACTTGTCAACGCTTTAGCGGATGTTGCGAAAAAGAATGAGATTCCTGTACAAATAGTTGCGGAAGGCAAAATTACCGGAACGGACGCCGGTTCTATTCAGGTGAATCGAAGCGGTGTTGCCACTGCACTCATGAGTATTCCCAACCGGTACATGCACACTCCGGTTGAAGTTATTTCGTTACACGATATTGACCACGCCGCCGATCTTATGGCGCGGTATTGCGAATCGATTGATCCTAATGTTTCCTATATTCCCTAAGACTTTATTTCCGCAAACTATTTACTGATTCTATCGGATTATAGGTGTTTTCCACCGGAATAGTCATATTTCATCGGCAATCATCAGGTGGGCGACCTTTTGCTAAAAGGTCGCGTCGGTGTACTCGCCGACAATGAATTAGATTGAATTAGATTAACAATAGCAAATTGTGTTGCCGACCATTTGGGAATCTGATTGCCAGCTGGAAACAGAGTATAAGTCGGCTATCGCCAACGCAACCGTTCAGCGAACGGTTGCCCACCTGATGAAGTGCCTACCTTTTCGGAATATCCAACTTACTGACACGTTAATTTTGTTTGCGGTTATTTTTTGTTGCCAATATCCCATTCTTCGCCGAAGAGCCAGTCCGCATCGGTGAGAGCGTCTTCCGTTCTTGCCCATGACGCTTCGTCGTTCCACGAAATATTTACTGTCCGTCCGGCGTTGTGTTCTTCACGGAGTAATTGAAGAAGTTGTTCGTTCAGATGCCATGATTCGTTTGTTTTTTTCCCACTCTTAATTTGTTTTCGTGTCAGCGATAATCGGAACAAACTGCCCTGACGATCATCTTGCGGATAAAAAACAACTAAACCGTCTTTGGGTTCTTCCGTCAGGAAAAAAACCGCAAGGCTTGGGGCTGTTTCCGAAACGGAATGTATTGAGGACGCGGTTGATTCCGTCCGCAACCTCATTCCTTCAAGCAACCGGACAATAGTAACGATTTGTGTTTGCTTTACCGCAAAATCCGTCGAATGATCGTACAACGCCGCCGCCGACCGGATAATCAAATCACTAATTCGCCGAATAAACGGACGTGAAGCCGGTCGCTCCATGAAAAACCCCAGCGGTTGTCGCAACAAAGGCAAATCACGCCGTAATGCCTGAAAATCCGACTCTTCTAAATCGTTGTTGACCAGCAACTCCGCACAAAATAATCGTAATTCCAATGTTTCACGGCGTGTTGCGTCGACACTTGCCGGATTGCCCGGAATCGTGAACTGTTGCAAAAATTGCCGGAGAAGACGTTTGCGTTCAGTTGGCGATTGGGCGTTTTTCCGGTAAGCCAGCAACGCCTCCGCAACCTGACGGATTAACTCATTGCGAAGCGATGTAACAGATTGTGTCTTTTTTTGTGCATTAAGTTCGGCAAGTAGTTGTTCGGCATCTTCTATTTTTTCCTGAAGTAAAAGAGCAATTGTCTGTTTGTATTGCATTGTTTGAATTTCCGCCGCCCAGTCATAAAGTTGCGAGGCTTCTTTATAAAGTTGAATCATTTCGTTGAGTCGGCTTTGCCCGACACCCGAAGCCGCTCCGCCGTACAACGTACAATCCGCCAGACGTTCACGTGTATTTGCCGCCCGTTCGCGAAGTCCTTTCTCCAAACGCCGCACTTCCGGCAAGGACGGTGAAGAATGACGATGTTTCAATATTTCCTGATTTTTTTGACGTTCTTCATCAATCAATGTCAAGGTTCTACGATATTCTTCTACTGCACGGTCTGTATTACCAAGATACCGTAACGTCATCGCGAGTCCGTGTCGATCATGCAGGAAATAAATGTACGCCTGAAGATTTTTGGATTCGCGATAATTCGCCGCACGAATAAGAAGGGCTTCACTGAATTGTTTTTCCGCTTCAATAACTTTCCATTGATCCAGCAAACTCCACGCATATTGTTCCGCCAAATAAGCCGTCAACGGATGCATTCTGTTACGTTCCCTGTCACGGAGCAACGCTTCACGACCCCGAACAAATAAGGTATCATCGTATAAACCGGCAGCCGTACAAAGTGTTCCGTGAGCGGTTCGCAGTTCCGCAAGGAATAACGGACTAAAACGTTCACCGGTTTTGCGTTGCTGCGAAACGGCTTCAAATTTTTGAATCGCTTTGACATAATTATTTGTCGCAAAATATTCCAAACGGGCGGAATCGGACAAGCACAGAAATTCCAAACGACGCGATACAATGATTCCGTGATTAAATTCCGCACGGTATTGTTCCAGAGCGTCTTCATAATATTTCGCCGCAACAGCCGCACGTTCACGGTCATGATGAAGATCGGCAAGTTTGTGTTCCAACAATGCCCGCGTGTGTAACTCAACACCGCGTTGCGATTGATTTTCCGAATGTCCGGTCAATTTCGTATCCGACGAATTTTTGTTCGATGAATTTTCGTCTGAAAAATTTTTGTCCGGTAAATTTGTTTTTGATAGATTTGATAGATTTGATAAAAAGGTGTCCAACAATTCCTGATAGATTTTTTTTGAATCGGTTTCGGTATTGGAATCGTAATATTCTTTGAGTTTCTCAACGAGTTCCAATTCAGGCGGAGTTAAATCGTTTCGAAATTTTTGGACAAGATTCCAAAGCCAACCGCGTACCGCCGGAATATTCGGATCATAATATTTTTCCATTTCCCAATCATCGCCGAATACTTTTTTAAGATCATCGGTTTCGTCAAGTTTTTTGATCAATAATTCGCGGACAAACGGCAAAAACCAAGGTGTTTCTTCAAACCACCACGAACCGTTCAAACCCGGAAGTTGCGCTAAATCGGTCTGAATTAGAATCCATTGATCTTGTAACGGTGTTGTATTTTGTGCAACAGGAACGGAATCCGGTTGCCGGTTCGGAGCAAACAATGTCGGAAGGAAATCTTCTCGATGCAATCTCAGAACAATAATAACCGCAGCAAGTACAAAAACCGAAACAATTTTCAGTATTGCGGAACGGAACCGCCAAAGGTTGCCGAAAATATTTTTGGTAACTGCTTTCGTTTGAAGCGTATCCGACGTTCCAAGAATTTTACCGGTGGAGCCGGGTGTGTGTTGAACACCGCCGGGAAGTTCGCGGTCGATCAGGTTCAGTAACGCGTCAAACGATGTAAAAGGCTGCAACGCATCGGCAAATTCAAACGGCGTTTGGAAACGTTCTTCCGGGTCTTTGGCAAGAACTTTTTGCAACACGATTTCCAGTCCTTCGGGAATATCCGTAATTATTTTCCGAAGAGCCGGAATTTCACCAACAATATGAGCCATTAGTTTTTTCCGTGTTGTGTCGTAACGGGAACCGGTATAAGGCGGTTTGCCGGTTAAAAGAAAATAGAGTGTACAGCCGAGACTGTACAAATCCGCACGAATATCCACATCGCCCGCACTTTCACACTGTTCAGGCGAAATGTAATCGATGGTTCCAATTGTTGTTCCGGCAATTGTCAGCGATGTATTGTAATCGGCGGAGCGTTGTTCCGCCAAAAATTTACCAAGTCCCAGATCAAGAATTTTAACGGTTCCGCGCCGGTCAATCATTAGGTTTGCCGGTTTAATATCGCGGTGAACAAGATTAAATTCGTGAGCGTGCTGCAACCCAAGTGCCGCCTGCCGAACCGCTTCGCACGCCGCGCCAACCGAAAATACCGGCTTCGTCAATGTCGGCGCAACGGTTGCCGCAGAAGAAGATATTCCGGAAGAAAAACCGGTCGATGATTTTTTTACCGGATAATGGGGTGTTATTGTTTCATCGGCGGAAAGATTATTGTTTCTGTTTTCATTTCCGTTTTCGTATTTGTTTTCTTTCCGAAGATTGTCACAAAGATGTTGGAGAGTTACGCCATCGACAAATTCCATGACGAGATAATGGGCTCCGTCGTTTTCTCCGGCGTTTAGGGCGCGGACGATATTCGGATGGTTCAATCCGCCGATGAGTTGCATTTCACGCCGGAAACGCCCAACCGCTTGCGGATCATTGAGAAGCGTTTGAGATAAAACTTTAATCGCAACAGTTTGATTCAAAAGTTTCTGACGCGCTTTATAAACAATTCCCATTCCGCCGTGACCGAGTTCTTCGAGAATTTCGTAATCACCAATTTGCCGAAGCTGAACAATTCGCCGGATGATGGAATGGACGAGTTCGGAGTGTTCGGGAAAACGTTCATTGAACGAATCCTGAAGTTTCAATAAAAAATTATTGCTATCACCTTTTCCCGTTGCCAATTCGATTTCGATTTCGAGCAGTTCGGACAACAATTTCGGTTGATGTTCCGCGTCGACCCGATTCAGGAAATCTTCGATCCGCGCAGATTCCCCTTTCCGCAACGCGGATTCAAATTCA
>JAISBG010000086.1 GCA_031266315.1 Planctomycetaceae bacterium
TGGTGTGTAACGTGCAAGGTTCTTGAGGCAACGGTATTGAAGTCAAACAGTGTCAAAAAAACGTTGTCGGACAAGAATGTAATTTTTCTAGTCGCCGATTGTACGCGAGACGGCGAGGCGGTAGATTTCTTACGCCAACTCGGACCCGGACAAGTCCCCGTACTAGCAATATTCAATCCCAAAAATCCTTCAAAACCAATCGTCCTTAGAGGCTTCTACACCCAACAAAATGTAATAAAAATATTAGAAGACCTATAAAAAACGCAGCACGTTTATATTTCTTTGAGTAAGATTAGAACGCGAAAAAGCGCGAAACAAAAATTTCGCGCCCTTTCGCGTTTAAAAATTGTCAAAAAAGAATAACATATACTGCGTTAGACAGAAAATTTGTACTTCTGCGACTATCGGCTTACTCCGCTTTTCGTATCAGTTGTAGAGACGCAATGTATTGCGTCTCTACTTTGTTGATTATTCGTGAACGGTATCATTCTATTGTAGTTAATTATTTTGTTCAAAGTCGATTTTTTAACCTCTTCCTATGTCGGGAACCAACGTGTTCCTGAAATAGTGATTTTTTTCTTTTCACCCGGTTTCAATTGAAGTTCCCAGAACAAATCCAGCAAATCGTTCGGTGCGTAATATTTAGTGGAGATTGATTGTTTCGTTGGCGGCGGTTCAATTTGATTTAGTCCGCTTGCATCAGTGAGGAAAACACTGTTTTAGTGTAAAATGATTTCCTCGTTTCGCTGATTGATCACTTCAATTGTTCCTGTAACGGTACGACTGATATAATGTCTTCCTGAATAATAGAAGGTGTCCGAATCGGATCTGGATGTAATTTTTCGTGGTTCATGATCTTCTCCTTGTTCAAAATATGTAACCGGAACATTCATTACTTTGGTAATTTTGACCGACGCAACTTGTCCCGGATTAACCCAATTCGATTGACTTTGACCGAGAAATTTTTGTTTTTCCGTAACAGTTGCCAGAGCGGTTGTCATTGGAAACGGTAACGGGTTGGGAAATTTCAGTACGTCAAAAACATCCGGCGTAATAAACCGATCCGTTCCATGATCATGTTGATTCTTGTAGTATTTCTGAATTGACGTAACTAAATCACTCTCCAAAACACGACGGTAATCGCTTTCGCCTTTGCCGGTCGAAAGCGACAACGTGTCTCCGACTTCCAGTGTTTTTTTGCCAATTTTATTGTAATAAATATCAGGTCCCTCTCCGGCGGCAAGAGTTGACGTATCAAATCCAGAGTTGGCAACCGATGATCGGGGTGTTATCGAATTACTAAACGCATTACTAATATACGCAATATCATTGTTTTCGTAGCCGCGATGTTGCGAAATGACTTGTTGAAAAAATTGTTGTAACGTTTGCTCTGGACTGAGCGGCGAAAGAACATTTGATGATGCCACTTGCGGGAAACCGCTGACTAGCGAAATTTCCGTATTGTTAAGCGGAATCAATTCGTTTCGGATCAGAGCGGATTGTTCAATTCTCAACCGTTTATTATCCAATAAATCAACACGATAACTCGGTGCCCATGTTGTTCCTTTGGTCAAATAAAAGAGTCGAATCTTTCCGGCATTTTTACCGTCTTTGGGTGTTACCTGAAAAATCATGACCGGACGACGTTCCGAACGCTCTGTAACCGGTTCTTTTGTCTCAATATGCGAAATCTGTTGTCCGGTCAAGAATATATATCTCCTGTCCGTTGTCTCCAGTTTCAACGGTGTTCCAAAATTTGCCGATGCACTGTACGGAGGTTCGCTGTACGGATAATCGCTGTACGGATAACCGCGGCGTGAAGCCGTTCCAGAAAAATCAGGAAACAAGGAATTATTAGTTTTCGGTGATGCGTTACCAATTAATTTTCCTCGTACTACACTTATACCTAAGTCTTCGTTGTGAAAACGGACAGTAATTTGTTTTCCTATTAAATCATTTATTGTTTTCAGTTGATTATTTTCGTCTATCGGCAACGTAACAAGCCGTTGCGTTGTCCGAATTTCAACATTCAAATCACTCTCAATGAAAAAAGTTCCGTGAATCACCAACGGAACTTTGTCCCACAAATACACGCCGGGTTCAGGAATATTGATTTCCTGTTGAATGACGGTAACACCGTTTTTGAACAGCGCAACCGATGGCGTTGTCGGTGAAACATTGATTTCGTTTTCGGCAGCACTCAATAAAGTAGTTGCTGCTGACAATAGCATAAATGCCATAATTGCCATTTTTCTCATTAAATAACCCTTTCAAATTTTAGTTTTTTTAACTTCGACAAAAACAGCCACAAAACGCTCACCGAAACAACTCGGCAAAAAAACACGCCACACAACCATAATTGCCTCAGATAATTTACACAATTCAAAAAAATTGTAAAGAGAAAATCACAGAGAACACCAGAGAGGAAGAGGAGAACACGAAAAAACGCGAAACAAAAATTTCGCGCCTTTTCGCGTTTAAAAAATTGTCAAATACGAAAAAATTTACTTGCGGTACTTGCAGCATTCGTGTAAGTTGTTGTATGTTTCGTCGTCGGTTTTGTCTTTTTCCGTATCGTGACCGACTTTGGCAACTGCTTTTGAAATTGCGTCAAGCGATGTTTGAGGGGAGTTGAAAGCTACTTGTAATATTTGTGCTTTCGTGTCCCATGTTGCGGCGACAACACCTTCGAGTGATTTCGCTGCTGTCTCGATACGTTT
>JAISBG010000867.1 GCA_031266315.1 Planctomycetaceae bacterium
ATCGGAAAGCGGTTGTCCTTCGCTCAAAATTGTTAGCGTACACGGAACGAGTTTCGGCATGTCTGCCGGTCGCGAACTGTTGTTGGTACAACCGGAAAACATAATCGCAACAACCGAAATGATCAAGAGTAAAAATTTATTTTTCATAGTTATTGTTGTAATAATTAATTGTTTATTATTGTTCAAGTGAAACATTTTCGCCGCCGTCAATGGAACCGACAGCACCCCAAACACCGTAAGGACTTGTTCCGGTTTGAACCGGAGGATTGCTGAAATTTCCGCAATCAATTCCGTCTTGAACAAAATGAACGCTGCCGTCAAGAAAACCGGTATTGACTCCGCCGGAATGATAACTTGATGCGGACATCAAAGCAAAACCATCACTCTCCCATGCATTGGGAGTACAACTCGGTGAATTGGGCGGAAGAACCGTACAAAAACCGGAATAAATAAGGTGTCCGGCATCAATTCTTACGCCTCGTAAGGAATAAGGAGTTACAGTTGATTTGAAGAAATTCGGATTCGCCGGATCACGTTTATTGAAACAATTATCTCTGGGATTATCGTGAATAGTTCCTCCGCTGTTAGCGGCAACTCCTCCGCGAATCGCATTATCGTTAATATCTTTGGGTGTTGCCGATTCACTAATTGCAACAGTATTTGATGTACCATCGTTGACGGCTCCGAGTTCTTTCCATTTAAACGGCGAAAACGGAGCACGGTTTGTTGCCGCATCATATTCTGCCACTCCCGGTTCACTCCAAGGCGGAGAATAATTATTCCTCCTTACGGTATCGGCTGCACTGTACATAATGTTACAACGTGAAACCGGATTGGTTCCGGCAGTACCGATGTCATAACATTGACCGAAATACGGATCAGAGGAGCAACAAAATGTTTTGAACGTAACATTGTCCATTGCCGGAGACGCGGCAATGGAAACCGGTGAAAAAGTTGATAAACCGTAAACGGTTGTATCATACGCCGCCTGTTGTTCCATAAATGGAAACAGGACAAAATTCATTGATCCGTAGATATAACCCGGATTCAATGGCATCTGATAACGAGTTGCCGGAAGTGATTTGAGTGTATCGTGATAGTTATGAAGTCCTATCAGATACTGTTTCATGTGGTTGGTACACTGCATTCGCCTTGCGGCTTGAACGGCTTGTAACAATAATGCGATCAATACTCCAATAATCGCAATGACCACGAGAAGTTCAACTAGTGTAAATCCGCGAAAAACTCGAATCTTCATGATTTTTCTCCTTTAAATAAGAGAGTTAAAATTAACAGATTACGTACATATAATCTGTTTTTTCACAAAATAGGAAAACGTAACGCCGAGAAACAGCAACAGAATATCGCTCTTAGACAGGAGCGACACGCCACTAAAAATAGGCTCCTTCCCACCGGCAAAAGTGGTACATTACATGTTAAAATGTAACGCTGAAATACACCCACGGATTGGTACGCGACGCTCCCTTTTCGGGAGCCACGTAACTCTACCAACCCACGGTAATTTTCTACCCGGTAAATCCGGTTGCCTGTAGAAAAATGCCTAATCGCCGAAACGATTTTAGTGTTCGTTGACGTACTCGATTTTTTAACACCCGAATAAAAATTCGGGCGATTTATCTTTCAAAACGGAAAATTGATCTCCAAATGTTTAATTGAAAATTAAAAGACGTAAAAATAGCAATATTTCGTACTATATACCTAAAGCGAAAACATGTCAATGGGAGAGTAAACAAAATTAGACGGAATTTTGGTATTTTTTTAAAAATTTTGGAATTTTTTTTTCGTTTATGCCCAAAAATCTAAAAAAATCGTAATTATTCAGCAAAATTTTCATTAAAAGTAGGCAATCAATAAGGTGGGCAACCTTTTGCTATTTGCTAAAAGGTCGCCTACCATGTTTAACATTTTAAAGTAAATCATCTGTGTGCTAAAAAAGTGACAATTACCTTCTTCGTTGATTGTATTGATTATGCGGATTGTGTTCTTTGTAACGGTGAAAATTTTGTTGAAATTTCTACGAAATCGGAAAATTTAACGCAGTTTCACTTATCATAACCTATGGTGTGTTAGTAAAAGCGCGCAAAATGCGGTGTTTCCACTTTGAACGAGAGCGGGAGCAAATTTGCGGATCATCGTAACGAAAAACCGAATCGCTTAATGCGCGAAACGAAAAGTTTTACTGGTTACAGTACGGAAAAGAACCGGCAATATTGACAATGACCATTTATCCAACCAATCGGATTTTGATTTGGAGCCTGCTTTTAGCGGGTTTTGGATTCGTCTGCGCGGTTGGCTGCCAGTCATTGCCGCGAAGCGGTTTTGACCCGAAGGGGGAACGGTTGTTTGAATCTTGTCCGTTGGGAAGGATTTTACCGTCGAATTGTGATTTATTGGGTCGCCGAAAAGAGCCGCAGGTTTCGACAATTCCTTTAACCGCAACACCGGTTCCGTTGCCGGTTAATTCCGGCGCAACAGTTTTCCCCGGCACAACATCTGTAACACCAACGAATCAGTTACCCGGTCAATTCGGTGCGGTGCAATCGAGAACAGTTTCCGGTGTTGCCGGAATCCCGCAGTATGGTTCCACCGCCACACCAATAAATCCGGCAGCACGGGGAATCAATACGGCAATTATTGCGTCGCCGGATGCTGTCCCCAAACCTGTTTTTGAAGAAACCGGCGGTTACGCATTGCCGACAGTTCCTATTGAAGGACCGGCAATTTTAATGACTCCGCGTGAACAGATTGCGCCTATTGGCAGTGAAGTTGTTTTGATTTCCAGTTATCTTGGCAGTCGGGATCGTTTGATTACGAACGAAAAAATCGAATGGACACTCGAAGGAGTTGGGGCAATTCAAAAATTTGACGGCGGTTCCGTTTGCGATCCGTTGCATTTTGATTTTGTTCGTGCTAAAAAAATCACTGACCGCTATGTTGTTACGAAGACAAGCCAGTTATACCAAACTCTTGATCGGGGAACACCGGAAACAAAAGATGATCTTCATTTGCTCAAAGGTCAAACATGGATTTCCGTTAATTCAATGCGTGAAGGAACAACACATGTAACAACATTTGCTCCTTCGTTGAAAGATTGGTCGAAGCGGAGTGATGTTGGGATTATCCATTGGGTTGATGCGCAATGGGTATTGCCACGTCTTTCGATTGCTCCGGTTGGGGACAGCCGGATATTGACAACAACCGTGTTACGGCAAACGAATGGTCAGCCGCGAAGCGGTTGGATAGTTCGTTACGAAATTCTGAATGGTCCTCCAGCAGGATTGGGACAATCGTCTGTGCAAATTGAAGAAAAAGAAACGGATATGTCCGGTCAAGCGTCAGTAATTCTTTCTCCGCGTGAAAGCCGTGCCGGAACCAACACAATTTCCGTACAAATTATTCGTCCGGCGGGTGTTGACGGTTCGGATCGTCGTGTTACGGTTGGAAGTGAAACGATTCGGCAAACATGGTCGGGTAACGCCGGTATTCGAATTGTGTTGTCCGGTCCGGGACAGGAAAAAGTGATCAAACGCGGTGATGATATTCCGTACACAATTACGTTGACGAATACAACATCGCATCTTGGAAAAGGCGTTGTCGTGTTTGAAGTTCCGCCGTTGGCATCGTTTACGGGCAGTCAGCCGACACCGACACGAACAGAAAATTCTTCTGTGCTTTGGAATGTCGAGGTTCAACCCAAAGCAACCGCAACAATTCAATGTACACTCCGTGCCGGAACGATTGGAAGTATTTATCCTGTTGCAACATTTTATCCTCAAGGGATTTCGCCGGAAACTCGGTCGCCGATTAACGGAACATCGGTTCCGTTACCGCCGGTTGATCCTTCGACGGTTACACCGACATTGCCCGGTTCTTCGACACCGCCCGGAGCCGGATTATTTGGAACAAGACAATCACCACCTCCAGACGGCGCAACAACTTATCATCGAGGAACTCAATCCGGTGTGAACCTGAAAATCGAACCGTCTCCAAAAAACAAGATCGAAGTTGGAAAACCGTTGGAGTTTTCTTTTATTGTTGAAAATAACAGTTCGTCGGAAATCAGAAATGCGCGGTTACAAATAGAAATTCCGCCGGAATACCGAAATTACGTAACCAAAGGAGCCGCTTTTCCTTCGGAAGACGGTACGGCATATTATAGTCTTCAGAAAGATTTTGTGTACATTGATGTTACATCTATTCCGGTTAACGGAAAAGCTTATGTCAGCACGGAATTTCCTAATCTTACCGCGAAAGGTTACAGAATTGTCGGAACGCTTTTCGTCAATAACCAAAAATTCGACCAGATAATACAAACAATCAAACCATAACAATTATTCCCGCTGTCTGTTTTGTTTTTTAATTATTCGCAACATTTCAATGAAATCTTTTCTGATTCTGCCGTATTGTGTTTTCCATAAAAAAGGATAACATTATAAAAGTTCCGATTACTATGTGGTAATTGGAAATAACAATAAACCATTGGGGAATTATGTAAATTAAATTTAAAGCGTTATAAAATAATTGGTTAAGTAGGAATCACTCAGCTCAAATTACCAGATTTTGAATCCACGAGTGGCTTACGTGCTGCGTCCGAGAAATCGGGCGTGGTCGTAGTCGTTGTGGATAGCCCCTGGTAAGGCTGAGTTGACGACAATGCGACTCACGCCCCTTTTTATGCGCTGAACAAAAATAAAATTCAATATTTGTGTTTATATTACAATTTAGTAATGCCTCAATTCGGTCATTGTAACTTTCATTTTTTTTCTGTTAGGAGAATTTTATGGGATCACTCGTTTTGGGTATTTTGGGATTATTTGGTTGGATCCTTCCGATTATCGGTTTACCGATGACAATTGTTGGGCTTACACTGGGAATTAAAGGATTGTCAGGTACAGATCGCGGCATTTCTATTGCCGGAATTGTCCTTAACATTATCGGCTTGGTTCTCACAATTATCAATGCAGCAATTGGTGCTTATCTGGGTGCCACCGGGCAACTGTTTTAGATGTACTATGAAACAGAAATTAAAATGTGAAGGTTATCAATTAATTAATTAAAATGGTAACCGTTTACGAGGGATTGTTTTTTTGAGCAACGATTTACAATCAAAACAATCCCTTCAACAAATGGATCGTTATTCCAATCTGATATTTTTAAATTAATGCATTGTTTTCAAAAATCTATTGCAATACATCAATACGCCTCAATATTCGATTGTACAAGTTTTTTGAAAATAAAACCGCATAATCGTTATGCTTTATGTTATCGGACTATTCAGTATAGTCCATATAATCGGTTGGTTTGTTAATAATTGTGTTTTTTCAATGTAAAAAAGGAATGTTTTCGTAGTTTTTTGCTGATTATACAAAGTACAATAAAATGTTAGGAAATATTAGATTTGTTAAGATACGTTGTTAAGTACTATCATAATAAAGGTACTTTGGTAAAAATGATTGAAGGTTGGTCTGTACAATTTCGTAAACTATTTACTTTTTGGTGAAATCATGAATATTGGAAAGAATTTTTTATCGTTTAATTTATTCTCTTCGTTGAACCGCAATTTATCGGAAGGTATTTTACCCCAAGCGGCATCTATCAATAATGTATTACGGGTTGCTTCTTCTAACAGTGTTAATAGTGTTATCAAGGATAAATATATTGACGAATATATTGACGAATATATTCCGTCCGCAACTTCTTCTGTTACAACGAAGAACAAAATCGAGATAAACAAAAC
>JAISBG010000868.1 GCA_031266315.1 Planctomycetaceae bacterium
ACTCTTAATCAACGAAAATTCCGGTTGCGTACCAGATATTGTTGGAACCGAGTACCATGTCGTAACCATAATAGGTATGTTTTTTTCGTGCAGCAGACCAATGACCGGAAGAATTACGCCATGCACGCACACAACCAATTGCCGCCTCAAAAAGTCCTTCGTCCGTCCAACTCTGAGCACAGATTTCTGAAACAGAACCTTGTTCCAATTCTCCGCTAATCCTAGTGCTTCGCGTTCCAAAATTCTGATGTCCCAAAACTCCCTTCTTTGCCTGATAAACAGAATGGTCTGTCGCCTCTTTGGTAACAAATGGATGGAATGTTCCCATTGTACTCAACGGACGTTCAGGGTGAATTCGCATCGCATAAATCAATGTCCGTTGCGTCAGTGTTCCGGGCGGAAGCGTCAAAAAAGTTTGAACTTGTTCCGATGTCGGCGGCTTCGCCCGCAAAAAGGGGAGAATACCAACAAGATTTTCGTAATACGATGCATCGTTGTGTTCATAGTCAATCACCGCAAGTCCCGGAAGATGTCCCATTTCCCGGAACTTCGGCAAATCAAGAATCGGAACTCCCGATTGCCTTTCCAATTCCGACTCCTGAACCGCGTTAATCGGCAATTTTAACAAAATATAATTGTTCAGTAAATCAAGAACTTCCCGCTTATAAAAAGCACGTTGCTCAAATTCCCGACAAGCCGCCGCAATCGGTAACGGTTTTTGTAATTGCGGTGATACATAAACAACCTGCCGAATCTCATTGCTGCCAACCTTAACAAACCGTTCCTCCGTAGAATTGGGAATTAACGGCGAATCCGTAATCGCATAAAAATAAATCAAAAGATTCTTCGATTGTTCTTTTGACTTTTGCGATGCCGCTACATAATTGGTTTCCCACGAAAGGTGATCCAATTCATTCCATAACGCTTCTTCAGCAAAAAGCGGCAGAGAAGGGCAGTGTGTTGATAAAAATACCAATAAAATGAGAATCGTGAAAAAGATACTTGAAAAACCCTGCCAATCTCGGCAATGAAATTCTGAAAAGATTTTGTTCGTCTCACGATATTCGTGAAAAAAATTCAGGATGCCCGATTTACCTTTTACGTTTAATTTGTTATAATCGGTAAAGTTTGTGTCGTTTACTGCCATGAAGTTCGTTTGGTGAATAAAGTTCGTCATTTTAAGTAATTCTCCCGTAAGGTTTTCAAAATAGAACAACTTTATGGATTATTCCGATTAAGTTGGTCAGTAAGTTTAGACGCAATTATATTGGTAAAGTACATCGTTGCAACAAAACAAACTGTCCATTCTGATTTTTTCCTCAAAATTTAGCATTAAATAAAAAATTTTTTTGAACCCATTTTTTGCAATTCACCCAGACTAACACACGTGTTTTACAAAAGCCCCCATTTTAACATTCAAGAAATTTTCAACGTTTAGAAAATTTCTTTCACACATTACTCAAACCTAGTTTCGTATAATGCAAAAAACATTTTGTTTCCGATTTTTGGCGGTGATGTTTCTAACCGCTGTTGTGATTGTTGCTTTTTATCCCAATATTTCTCAGGCTGCCCGGTTTCGCCGGATTACACGGCAACGAGGAACCGTTCCAACAGAAACAGTTCTTCTCGTAACAAAAGAGAAAGAATTAGCGTTGTCGCCGGAAGCGGCAAAAGAACAACTGACAACGCTCTGCGAGCAGGTTAAATCCGATTACAAAAAAATTACGCCCGATGACTTGAAACGGAGCAAACAACATTTGTTTGAGTCTGTTCAATCATTGCTTCGGGTCTTGAACCGCGATTCGGACAAGGAAGCAGCGGCGGCGTGGAGAGAAGAATTTCATCTTGCAGAACTGTCGGCAATGCTCCAAAAGACAGAAACTCCAGATAAAACATTTCTCGACACTATTTGGAACGCTCTTCATTCGAATAAAAAAGGAGTTCGCCGGACTGTTTTCGACAACTTCCGCAAATCACTTCGGCAATACCAATCATTAGAACGTCTTCTTTCAGATAATAGTTACGAATCCCAACTGGTTAAGGTTTGCGATCATCTTCTCAATTATATTGAAACTTATTCCGGCAACCGTGACCCGCTTCATGCGGTTGCGTTGAGTGATGTGATGGTTTGGCTTGAAGATGTCAGTGCCATCGAACCGCGAACATTGAAAATGGTTGATCTGACTCGTGTTGTGTTTTCCGGTATTAATTTTCAGGTTCAGGTTGGTACGGAGTTTGTCGGGGCAGGGTTCCAAAGTGAAATCAATGAAGACTTTGAAATTGATGAAAATATTTTGGGAACACATGTTGTCGGAAGCGGAACTCTGAACGCAACCAGTTCTGCCGAATTGGTTCCGAATAAAAATAAGGCGGAAATCAAAGTTCTCATTAAAGCGGTTATGGATTCGGCAACAACCGGATACCATTCTCCGGTTACGGTTAATACGAACACGAAAGGAACATTGTTAGCGGAGAAACGGATTCAAATTACGCCCGAAGCGTTTTTAACTGTTCCGACCCAAACGCAGGCAAATCTCAAAGCGTCGCTTTCCAATATTCGTATCAACGGCGGACCTCTTGTTCAAATGGTTGCCAAACAACAGATTCAAGAACAACGGGCTTCTTCGCAATCGGTTGCGAGACAGCGTGCAGAAAAAAGAATGAATCAGCGCGTGGACAACCGGATTGATCCGAAAATTGAAGAACTAAACGAAAATTATCAAACCAAAATTCGTACACCGCTTGTTCAAACCGGTCTTTTCCCGCGAATCTGGAATCTTTCCAGTACAGCGGAAAAAATGGATTGGTCGCTTCTGATTGGAAGTCTGACGCAACCTTCGGCAATGAATCCGGCTCCGATTTTGGAAAAACCTTATGATTTGGTAGTTCAGGTTCATCAATCGGCGTTGAACAATGCGGCGGCTCTTGCGTTGTCCGGTCGGTTTCTTGACGAAGACGAGTTTGTGAAAGACCTGCAAAAACAATTTCCAAAACTACCAAAATTTTTGGAACGAAAGCAAGACGAATCACCGGCTCAAGTCTCCTTTGTTGCCAAAGCACCGATTGATATTTTGTTCGTCGATAACAAAATTAAGGTTGTTATTCGGCTTGACGACATTAAAGTTCTCAATAATTCTGATAAATCGTACACGATGACGATTCTTTACAATGTTAGTGTTGGCAAGAAAAAAGATCAGAACGGAGTTGAGCGGGACATTGCCATTTTGGAACAGGCTGAAACTCCTCAGGCTTTTCCGAGTAACTATCAACAAGACAGCGGCGCGAAACTTTCCGCAATTCAAACGATGATTCGTTCTTATTTGATACGGAGACTTGAAGCGTTACCTAAACGGGTTGAAACAGAACCGTTGGAACTTGACGGCGAATGGAAGGGAACCGGTATTCTTGTTCCGGTTTTCATTTCTTCCAATAATGGTTGGCTGACTTTCGCCTGCGATTGGATTCCAACGGAAAAGAAATCCGAAGAGAAAAAATAACGGTAACTGTTCACGCTGACCAACCAAAGATTTGTTATCCAAAGACAAACAATCATATCAATGGAAATCGTATTGCTGTTTGTGTACGATTGTGTTTTGTATGGTTGTTTGTCAAGGGTAGGGGGAAATCAATTGAAAATCAATTTTTCAGATCGTCCTCGATTATGGTTCTCAGCGACAATCTGATTCTTTGCGAATGTAAATGAGGCGGGCTATTCTTTGTTGACCTGTCGGTGATTACACTTAGATTCCGATTAAAAATTTCTGATTCTATCGGATTAGGTGTTTTACAAAGGAAGTGTCATAATAGGTAAAATTTCATAGGCAATCATCAGGTGGGTGACCTTTCGCTGAAAGGTCACGTCGGTGTACTCGCCGACAGTGAATTAGATGAACGACGGCAAATGGAGTTGCTTTCCGTGTTGGAGTCAATGCAAACTCAACCGGCGCAACCGCCCAGCGGGCGGATTGTCCACCTCTTTTCGCGTTTAAAACGAACTTGTCAAGGATTGGACACCTAATACGGGAGGTTCAGAAAAATTAATTTAAGGAGACCGCTTTACTTCCGGTTTGCTCTAATTTACAATATTTGAAGAAGTATCTCGTCTGGCGAGGTAGTTATCAAAAAAACTCGAACTTTTTTGATAACTACCTCGCCAGATGAAGTATTTCGTCAAGAAGGGCAAATACTTATTTAATCAATTTACGTTTCATTATGTCCGTTTCGTGATGTCAAAGGAAACCGCAAGAAAACAGCAGAAACAAACCGGTAGGAAAAATACCGCTTCCCAATCACAACCTCGCGGGTTGCCGGGATTTTCTTTTATGACTTCGGATTTGATTCGGGGGCACACGGAAACAATTATTTTAGCGAATTTATTAAAAGGTGATACCTATGGGTATGAGATTAACAAACGGATTCAAGGTTTAACCGATAATCTTTACGAGCTCAAAGAAGCAACGCTTTATTCAACATTCCGTCGGCTCGAAAAAGCGGGACTGGTCAAATCATATTGGGGCGACGAAGAAACCGGTGCAAGACGGCGTTACTACTCCATTACTGATGAAGGTAAAAGTGTTTATTGGAGTAGTAAAGTTGATTGGGATAAAGCAAAGGAACTTATTGACGGACTTATCCGCGAATTTTGATAAACTGTAACATAGCGGATATAAGTTAGTAAGTATAAGGCGGGCTATTCGTCAAAAACTTTCGCTGAAAAGAAAGATTTCTCTTGACTTCTGGTTTTATTTTGTATAAACTCTGAAATTGTTAAACCTGCATTACGCTTTTTTGCTGTCTTGTTTTGCGGCAAACGTTTTGCGATGAGTTCATAAAACCTTGTAAAATAAGGAACTTAACGATGAAAAACCTAGTAGAAATCGCTTCGGAAAATTTATTGAACAATTCAGTAAAAAATTCGGTGGAAAGTCAAATGTTAAAATGGGCAAGTCAGGGGGGGGGGGCAGTATGGAGTGAAAAGGAAAAATTAAACGAAGAGTTCTCTCTTGACGAACACAACCCTTCAAATATTTTTTCTTTAATTCGTTCTACACCATTCGGCTTTACATTGGTCGAACTCCTTGTGGTAATTGCGATTATTGGTGTGTTAATCGCTCTTTTGTTGCCGGCTGTTCAAGCAGCACGGGAAGCCGCGCGGAGAATGCAGTGTACCAATCACTTGAAACAAATTGGCATCGGCGTTCACAACTTTCACGACACGTACAACGGACTCCCGCCAATGACTGTTGGAAACAATTGGTGTGAAAGTCCTACCGGTTCCACGTTAGGAATTCGAAACGGCGGTAGCGGTACTGCCAGTGCCGGTGATTCCGATACTTATGATGGAGTTACGTTGTTTGGGGTGATTTTTCCATTTATTGAACAAAATAGCCTCTACGATGTCATCACCAATCCTACAGCGGGAAGCGGAGTCGCATTTACCGCAACAGCGTGGTGGTTTGTCAATTTACAAACATCTAATCCTGACATGGTGAAGGCGTTTGGTTCGGTAGCAACCTATCGATGTCCTTCCCGACGCGGTAGCGGACCGCAAATCGCTATCGATACTCAAACACCCACATGGGATTCGTATTTTTGGGGACCTCAAGGCGATTACGCAATGATTGCCAATATGTACACTAGCGGACGTGGTGTAAACAACGAGGCAACAGGAGGTTATAATTGGTACAGCAATTATTGCCCGTTAGCTTCTGAGCATGCGGCATACAGCCATGCAGCGTTTCGACCTGCTCTTTGGGAAAGCAGAGACCTGAGTAATAATGCACGTCATGCGATTGCATCATGGCAACCGCGTGATACATTTGCCTGGTGGTCAGACGGAACTACCAATATTGTTATTCTTGGAGAAAAACATATTCCTGCTGCTCATGTTGGAATTTGCGGCGGTTCAAGTGAGGCAACACGCGGTGATTGTTCCATTTTGACAACCGGCGTTTGGCGTTCTCCGTCTTCGATGCGAGATGCCCGAAGGTACATCGCTCGGTCTCCAAGTGATACAGCGTATGATGCAACAAATGCTCTAAATCATGGTTTTGGCGGTTGTCATCCCGGTGTTTGCATGTTCCTTGTTGGTGACGCTTCCGTACGCCCCATTGCAAATACAACTCCCACTTCCAATGGTTCCAATTTTGAACTGATTATGGACGTTCGCGATGGAATTCAAGCAACATTACCGTGATGTTATTCCCTTAACACAGGAGGAAAAAACCTTTTTTCCCGTTCACAAATTGAAGTAAACATAATTGTTTTGTGTTACTGAAGTGTTAAAAATTACCGCGTTAGTGGTGTTCTTATGGGTAACACCGCTAGCGCGTTATTTTAGGAAACAATCGAAAAATTTTTAGATTCTACCGGATTAGGTGTTTCCCACCGGAATAGTAAAATAATAGGTAAAATTTCATCGGCAATCATAAGGTGGGCAACCTTTCGCTATTTGCTAAAAGGTTGCGTCGGCGTACTCGCCGACGGTGAATTAGATTAACGACGGTAAATGGCGTTGTTTTCCGTATTGGAGTCAACCGGCGCAACCGCCCAGCGGGCGGATTGCCCACCTGATGATTGCTCATCTTGATTGACCTGTGGTGATGACTCTAAAAATTCTAAAACTACAAAATTTTCTCAAAAAAATTTCTCTTGACATTCAGCTTTGTTTAGCATAAACTATGAATCTCATTCAAGGCGATACATAGTTTTGCCGTATTGTTTTGCGGTAAATGTTTCGCGATGATTTCAATGAAACCTTATAAAATAAGGAACTTAACAATGAAAAACTTTGTTGGAAACGCTTCGAAAAATTCACGGAACCATTGGGTAAAAAAGTTGGTAAAAAATTCGGTGGAAAGTCAAATGTTAAAATGGGAAAGTCAGGGGGGGGGGGGCAGTATGTGATGAAGAGTTAAGAACGGATACCGGAAAGTGTTGGCTTTCCGAATGTTTTTCCGCAAAATTCTTACAACTCATTCGTTCTTCACCGTTTGGCTTTACGCTGGTCGAACTTCTTGTGGTGATTGCGATTATTGGCGTGTTAATCGCACTTCTGTTGCCGGCGGTTCAGGCGGCGCGCGAGGCAGCAAGACGTTCTCAATGTTCCAACCATTTGAAACAAATCGGAATTGGAATTCACAATTTTCACGATACCAAAGGAGGATTACCTCCGATTACTCTCGGTTCAACAACCGAAGGAGTGTCACGGGCGTCGCTTTTCCTTCTCATTTACCCGTTTATGGAACAACAATCCTTGTACGATTTGATTGGCAGCCGAGATTCTCACGCTGCTGCTCTTGCACGAAAAGGATTTGATGTTGTTGTCCATGTTGACGGGGATAAATCCGCCACAGGATACACTAATAAGGGAACGGTTGACTGGTGGGGACGTTTCAACGAGGAAGAACAAAAAGGATTTGCTTCTGTAACAAGTTATCGTTGCCCAACGCGACGCGGAAGTGGTGCGGATTCGATCTATCTGGGAACAACTGCTGAAACCGATGAACCTGGTCCTCTTGGTGATTATGCCGTACCTTGTATTTGTTCCAGTACTCATTATTGGCATTTGTACTATATTAGTAATAGTGCAGACCATTATAATAAACAATATGGTCCGTTCCGAGTTGCTTTGGTCAATGGAAATGATGCTACTACCGGAACGTTCAATTATTGGAGTCCGCGTGATGAGATGGCTTATTGGCAAGACGGAACGACGAACCAACTCATTCTTGGTGAAAAACATGTTCCGGCTGGTTTTTTGGGATATTCCAAAGGGAACCAAAATAATACAGATATTGCCTATTCCGCTGACATGACTTATTTATCGGCGGGACGTTATGCTGTTGGTGCTGCAAGAAATATAAAATCTCAAATTGCTTTATGTAACCCTAATGATTTTATGAACAACACCACACAAAATTCACTTCAACCAACAATAACAATTGGATCAGATACCAGTACAGGCGGTCTTTATGGTTTTGGCAGTTGGCATTCGGGAATTTGCCAGTTTCTGATTGGTGACGGTTCTGTTCGCGGTCTATCACTGACAACACATCCTGCCAATGTTCTTTATCCGTTGACACAAGTAAACGATGGAGTTGCAGTGAGTCTTCCATAGTTAGATGTGTGAGTTAATAAGATTAGTAATTATTCAGTGGAATTTTCATATTTAACGCGAAACACGCGAAAAGAGGTAGGCAATTCGCCCGCTGGGCGGTCGCACCGGTTGAGTTTGCATTGACTCCAACACAGGAAAGCAACACCATTTGCCGTCGTTCATCTAATTCACTGTCGGCGAGTACGCCGACGCGACCTTTTAGCAAATAGCGAAAGGTTGCCTACCTTATGATTGCCTATGAAATATTACCTATTATTTGACTATTCCGGTGGGAAATACCTAATCCGGTAGAATTAGGTATTTTCATATTTTAAGCGAAACATGCGAAAAGAGGTCAACTAAAAAATTCTCTCCCCTATTGACACGTTTTGGGGTTTCGTATATCATTTGCAAATAATTATTTTCTATCTTTTTTAATTTTCAACTTTTGGAGATCATTTTTCCGTTTTGAATGATAAATTGCCCGGATCTTTATTCGGGTATTAAAAATATCGAGTACGTCAACAACTGTCAAAATCGTTTCGGCGAACTGTAATTTTCTACATGACAACCGGATTTTCCGGGTAAAAAATTACCGTAGAATTATAGAGTTGCGTGGCTCCCGTAAAGGGAGCGTCGCGTATAATTCTATAGGTGTAATTCAGCGTTACATTTAACATGTAATGCACCACTTTTGTCGGTGGGAATGAGCCTGTCTTGACAGACGTGTCGCTCCTGTCTAGGCGCGATATTCTGTTGCCGTTTCTCGGCGTTGTGTTTGTTCCCAATTTTGTGAAAAGCAGATTATTCATTACGTAATCTGTTGAAATGTACTTTTTTTTTCTAAGGAGAAAAAACATGAAAATTAGAGTTTTTAGAGGCTTTACGTTAGTTGAACTTCTTGTGGTGATTGCGATTATTGGTGTCTTAATCGCATTACTGTTACCCGCCGTCCAAGCAGCACGCGAGGCAGCAAGACGAATGTCGTGTTCCAACCATTTGAAACAAATTGGAATCGGGATTCACAATTTTCACGATAGTCAAAACGGTCTTGTTCCAATCACGGTTGGAACCGATGGTAACGATTATATGCGAGTTTCTTTTTTCGCGTTACTCTATCCATTCATAGAACAGCCGGGATTGCATGAATTCATCGCGAATAATACAATTACCAATCCCGGCGGTGTTTCAGCAGGAAGTTACCGGTTAGTCGTCGCAGATTATAGCAGCGGAACAACTGTATCCGGTTGGTGGGCACAGGTTGATCCAAATACGAAACAGGCATTGGGTAGTGTTTCCATTTACCGTTGTCCTTCACGTCGCGGAGCAGCACAAGCGTTGTACGATAAGGATGCCGCAGGAGATGTTCCGGGTCCACTCGGCGATTATGCTACGCCAATTATCAAACAAGGAAGCGGTGGCGGTAATTATTGGCACTATTTTTATGGTCAGGCATCATCGCAATTCAATGATCATTGCCGCGATAATCGTAGTCCGTTTCGTATGGCTATTGTTACCTATAATAGTGCCGGCTTTCCCGTTCCGACAACATGGCAAGTCCGTGATACTTTTGCTTGGTGGGAAGATGGAACAAGTAATCAACTTGTTCTCGGTGAAAAACATATTCCAATAAATCGGTTGGGAATCAGCCGAAATGGAGCCAACGCCTCAACCGATTACAGACCGTATGTTGCCGATTGTTCCTATCTGGTCGGTGGACGTTGGGGAGCACCCGGTATGGCAAGAAATATTCTCAGTTTCGCCCCTAATCTGGCACGCCCCGATGAATATCAAGCAGACAGTATTGATCCGCTCAGTGTGCCGGAAGGAACCGCTTCAGATAAATGGTACAATGGTTTAGCAACCGGAATTCTTCTTCGCGGCTCGTATGATTTCGGCAGTTCGCATCCGGGAGTGTGTCAATTTTTACTTGGCGATGGTTCCGTGCGGAGTCTTACCAACACAACTCCAAAATTCGAAGTCCTTGCTCATCTCGTTCATGTCAGCGACGGGAAAGAAGTAACCTTACCGTAAACCTGATTTCGTATCGTTAATCATTTCAAAAATCTCTTTCATTCAAATTCAACAAATAACAATGATAAAATATTTTTTCCTTTTTTTATTTTTGTTCGTTTTTACCGGATGTGATTCTCACGTTCACATTTCCGGTACGGTAACGTTTCCCGACGGAAAACCGCTCACCAAAGGCACTGTTGTTTTCCAATCGGACACATTTGTTGCGAAAGGAGACCTGAATAATTCCGGGCAATACTATCTCGGTTCTTTTAGAAAATCAGATGGGCTTCCATTGGGATTCTATAAAGTTTATATTTCTGGAGCAGGAGCCGTTCCAGAAGGTTTTGTCGCTCCGACCGGTTCCGAAGATTCCGGTTATGTTCCGTGGGTTGACAGCCGTTTTGCGTCAGCAGCGGCAACCCCAATTCAATGTGATGTTTCCAAAGGTATGACATTCAATTTTCAAGTTGATCCGTACAATAAATAAAACCATTTTTTACTTTACTTTCAAAAACAATTTTAGCAAGGAGAATTAACATGAACCATAAAATCAATCGCCGCTTATTTGTTAGGAATGCGGGAGTTATGGGGCTACTCAGCAGTTTTTTGGGAATACGTAACGCACAGGCTGCGGAGAAGGAAACCGAAAAAGGAACTTTGACGCTTAATAAAACGGTTAAAGTTGATGACCAATGGGATGTCATTGTTGTTGGCGGCGGACCTTCGGGTTGCGGAGCGGCAGCGGCGGCAGCACGGGAAGGAGCGAAAACATTGCTCATCGAAGGAATGGGAGTTCTTGGCGGAATGGGAACAGCCGGAATGGTTCCCGCCTGGACTCCTTATCACGACGGAAATCGAATCATTTATCAAGGTCTTGCCGAATACGTTTGGCGCGAATCCAAAAAAGGTGTTCCCCACGTTCCTGAACATCAATACCATTGGGTCGATATCAATGCGGAACATTTGAAAGTTGTTTACGACGATTTGATGAAGAAGTTCGGCGTTAAAGTTCTTTTCTTCACACGACTCGCCAGTGTTGAAATGAAAGATGACAACACGATTGATTCGATTGTTGTTGTAAATAAGTCGGGATTAAGTGCTTACAAGGCAAAGGTTTATATTGACTGTACCGGAGACGGTGATTTGTCCGTGTGGGCGGGAGCGAAGTTTGAAATCGGAGACAAGAAAGGTGTTACGCAAAAGCCGACCGCTTGTTTTATGGTTGCAAACGTTAATACCAAAGGATTTAAACAATCCGAAGAAAACCCTGAAATTCACCCCGGCAATCCCAAAAGTCCCATTTATAAAATATTGGAAACAAAGGAATATCCCTTGATTATCGACAACCATGTTTGTACTCAACTCGTTGGAGAAGGAACCATTCAGTTCAACATGGGACATTTAGATAACATCAATCCGCTTGACCCGACTAGTCTTTCGGAGGCAATGATTCAAGGACGGCAACAGACTATTCAATCGCTCACCGCGTTGAAACGATTTCTTCCCAAAGTGTACGAAAAAGCGTATATTGTGAACACGTTTGACCTGCTCGGTGTACGGGAAACACGACGGATTGAAGGAGATTATACGTTTACGATTGATGATTGGCTTGCCCGCCGTGAGTTTGAAGACAGTATTGGTCGGAATATCAATTACATTGACATTCATAAAGGTTCGGTGATGAATGATTTCAAGTATCCCCATTACAAAAAAGGGGAATCACATGGTATTCCGTACCGTATTTTGACACCAAAGGGAAAAAATAATCTGTTGGTTGCCGGCAGGATTGTTTCAACCGACGATATCGCATCCGGTAGTTTGCGTATCATGGGATGTTGTCTCGTAACCGGCGAAGCGGCTGGTCTTGCCGCCGCTCTCGCCGCCAAACAAACCGATCACAATGTTCATAATGTTGATGTTGCTCACCTCCGAAACCGATTGAAAGAAGAAGGACAAATCTTTTAACTATTCCGTGAAATATACTGTGTTAGGGTTGTATTTGGTATTTTTCAAGTTTCTAAATAATTATTTTCTTGATTGATCCGAAAAACCGAATAGCCCGATAGGGCTTTATTTTCGTAACCGCAAGTCTTTGACCTGCGGTTACAAACCAATGAAACCACTGCCTGAAAGGCAGAATTTTAATGGAGCGTGGAGAGTTCGCAAGCGGATTTATTGTGTGTTGGTAAATGTAAATTATCCGCTTGCGTTCTTCACTATCAACTATCCACTATTAACTAAAATCCTGCCTTTCAGGCAGTAGGCTGTTTGTCGTTACACCGCAGGTCAAAGACCTGCGGTTATGAAAATGAAGCCCTATCGGGCTACTCTGTGTTTTGTATCTGTTAAGTAAATAGTTATGTCAACTTTTAACAAAAATTACATTGAATAGTGTTATAAAAATACCAATTTTATGACTAACACAGTATATTACAAAAATCATGATGGCAACAGGCAAGACTTCCAAAATACCGATTCAAACGCCGTATGGTGTTTATGAAGGAGTTGCGCCGGTGATTGTTTCGGCAAGCCGCGCTACGGATATTCCAGCGTTTCACCTTGATTGGTTGTTCCGCCGGTTGCGTGAAGGATATTGCGTCTGGCGGAATCCTTTCAATCAAAAACAACAGTATGTTAGTTTTTCAAATCTTCGTGCGGTTGTTTTCTGGACAAAAAATCCTGAACCGTTTTTGTTGCGGGTTGACGAATGGGAACAGCGGGAGTTGACGTATTATTTTCAGTTTACGCTGAATAATTATGAGGCGGAAAAGTTTGAGCCGAACCTTCCTCCGCTTGAACAACGAATTAAAACGTTTCAAAAACTTTCACGTCGAATCGGAAAGGAGCGTATTGTTTGGCGTTTTGATCCGATTCTTTTTGCGGACGGGTTGTCTGTTGCCGACATTTTTGAACGTATTCGTTTTATCGGCGACCGTTTGGCGGGATATACCGAAAAACTTGTGTTTAGTTTTGCCGACATTGCAATTTATCCGAAAATTTACAATCGTCTCGGACGAATTCCGTTACATCCGCGTGAACCGGTTGTTTCGGAAATGTCTCGAATTGCGGAATGGCTCGCAGGGCAGGGCGAACATTGGAATATGAAACTCGCAACATGTTGTGAACCGATTGATCTGACACCTTACGGTATTACGCCGAACCGTTGTGTTGATCCTGAACTGTTACAACGGTTGGCTCCCAATGATCAACTATTGAAAACGTTTTTAGCACAAACCGCAAAAGATAAAGGTCAACGGAAACATTGCGGATGTATCGTTTCAAAAGATATTGGTCAATACAATACTTGTCCGCATGATTGTGTCTATTGTTATGCTAATTCCTCTCGTCAGGTCTCGTTAAAGGCAGGCAAATCGTGAGGCAGGGTGACCAGCAGGTGAGCAATCATTAGGTGGGCGACCTTTTGCTAAAA